>CBIHQO010000200.1:0-9217 GCA_966211735.1 uncultured Schlesneria sp. | reverse complement strand
CATAGGCGTGCAGCACGCGGTCGAGGAACGGTGTGTTTGGTTGGGCCAGGGTCGTATCCAGGGCATCGACAAATCGATGAAAGTCTGACCAGTCGACTCGGTCTGTCGCGTTCAGGGGAGGGGGGGCGATCGTTGTCGCGTCGCCGGGAACGACCGCGTCGGCGATGCGGCGGATCTCGGCCTGCTGGCTGCTGACCGGGCGTCCGGCGTTCTTCACGACCGAGGGACAACTGAACCGCAAACTGACCGCGACGGTTTTGCCGGCGGGATGAAATGCGTAGGGGTAGACTCGGCAGGCCAGCGGTTTTCCGAGTTCGCCGAACTTGGCGTGAATGCGGCAGAGACCCTTTTCGTTGAGGAACACGCACGCCCCGTCCGGTTGATGGCCCAGCCGATAACGCGGGGTGCCGAACCAGCCGCTCATCGGCACGATCGCCTTGTCAGCGGGGATCCCGTCGGCCTCGGTCCAGTTCTGATTGATAATTCGCTGTCGTTCTTCCGCGGTGATTTCGATCTGATGCTGGCGGCAGCACCCGCCGCAATTGTGGCAATCCCAGTTCTGAAGGACGGGCAGGCTGAGGCGGACCGCGGTCATTACTTGTGTTTGTCCACGCTAGAGTTAGGGCATCACCGGTTTCGCGTCACCGACCAATCCATTCTGCGGAGGCCAAGTCGCATTCGCCAATGATGCCGCGTTGAAAAACGGCGCGCCACGATGACTCATCGTTCGCCGATCAGAAAATAAGGTCAATCCCTGGCAGGGCAGCGGAGAAGAGGGTTAACCATGGAATAGACTGAAGGCACGAATTTGATGGCTTCCAGAATGAGATGGCCGCGGATGAGCGGCACGGCCCTGACGCTTTGACGACGCTTTGACAAGGGCGTGGTCTGGGTGCGATGAATTATGTCTCCGAAGACTCAGGGACGTGACACAGCCGAAGCTGGGTTTGGTGGCCGGTTTGATGATATCCGAATGAGATGGCGTCCGGACTGTGCGGATTGGCCTGAAATGACCAGTTTCAGGCCGACGACGTAGTCAACGTGGCATTCAGATCGAAAGAACTCCTTGCGAAAGAGTAACGGGCGCGGCATTATTTGTGGAACCGCGGGCGTTTTACCACTCATATCGGCGGTCCTATCTCGGGTTTCAGTTTCAGAAAAGTGCCTGATTCAAGACGACCTTCGTCTTCGGCAGACGTTCTAGAGGACTTCGTGCATGGCTAGCGCAATCCAGAAGCAGACGTTGACGATCTGGTGTGGAACGATCGGCTTGGCAACTTCGCTGTTGGTGGGATGCGGATCGTCGAAGCCGCCGGCTCCACCGGTTGCGGCTCCGGCGGCAAATGCGCCGGCGGGTGGTCACATGCCGATGATGGCTTCCGCACCGGGAGCTCATGGCGCGGCACCTGCACAAGCGCCGATGCACGGTCAAGCTCCCGGCGGCGGTCATGGAATGCCAGGTGCGCCCTCGTCGGCTCACGCGAGTTCAGCTGCTCATGGGGCTCCGTCCAGTGCCCATGCCGGTTCGCCGAGTTCTGCTTCGATGACTCCGGCACAGATGATGGCGAATTCTCACGGTCAGGCACCGGCATCTGGTCATGCTGGGGCCGGTTCCATGGCGGCCGGTCCAACTTCGGCGACTCCTGCTAACGCTCACCACGGTCAAGCGGGTCCCGGCCAACCGAACGGTCCGGCAACCATGCCCGCTGGGCATGGTCAGGGAGCACCAAATTCAAACACCGCGCAGATGCCGATGCCATTACCCGGTGGCGGTCATAATCAGCCAGGCGTCAATGCAGCCAATATGGCCGCGGCGGGGGCTGGCGCAGCCGCCGGCCCAGGTGGGGGGCATGCTGGTAATCCAGCGGCGATGGCGGCTTCTGGGGGACTGAATCCAGGGGGCCTCGGAATTCCTGGTGGTGCGGCAGCAGCCTCGCAATTTGAGCCCGGTTCCGCAGAAGAAGCATTAGCGAAGTTCTGTGTGGCGATGGCCGACAGCAATCTTACTGAGGCGGCTGAGTACATTAGTCCGAAGGCGAAAGGTCTCTTGGCTCAGATTCGCGATGGAAGCCTTTCTGAAGAGAAAACGGACGAGTTAAAGGAGTCTTTTTCGCCCCAAGGTTTGACGAATCTGAAAGCGCGACAGACAGGCGTTGGCAAAGCCATCAATTTAGGCAACGCCAAGCATGAACTGCTGAGCTTCACGCTGATGAGAGAAGCCGACGACGCCTATTTTCTTCGCGAATTCAAGGTTTCGAAGCTTCCCACGAATACGCGAGCCCCGGGTCGTTCCCGCTGATTGGTGTTTCGTCTCACAGTCTTCGGTGGCTGTCTTCTCGCTCCAAGAGACGGCCATGTCCGAGGACTCCAAGTCTTCCAAGACGATGGGACCCAAGCCAAGTTTAGAACAAGCGTCATCGCGCCTGGTGATCCCGATTTCCCCGCCAAAACCTGGCTTCCACTTCAGCGAATCTTCAGGTCGAACCCGGTATTCCAAACCGTGCCGGGTTTGCCTTATTCTATAAGAGACGTGAAGTTGGGTGTTCGAGGCGACCGTCTCGTGGTCGCGGTGCGCCCGTTCGATGTGGGTGCTTCAACGTTTGGGCGGGCTGACGGGAGAGAGATTGATGCCGGACATCTTAGCGATTCATTGGGACAAGCGACGATTACGCGTCGTCGAGGCGTCCATTGGGTCGACCGTGCGGGTCAATCAGAGCTTTACGCTCGATATTCCGGAGACATTGAAAACAACGTGGTTGCGAGATGCGCTGCGACAGAAAGGGACGACAGCTCGCCAGGCTGTCGTATGTCTGGCTCGCGAAGAAACTATTCTGCGTCAATTGGAGTTGCCTGACGCCCCTGATGACGAACTGCCGTCGATGGTGTACTTCCAGGCATCGACTCGGTCGACCACGCCACTCGATCAGCTTGTCGTCGATTATCTGCCGCTGCCGCGTCGTGCAGGCACGGTTCAGCGCGATGTACTGCTGGCCACGGCACCCAGATCAACAGTCGATCCGATTCGCGCGGCTCTGGGAGATGCCGGCGTCGAATTGCTCTCGTTATCCGTCACGTCGTTTTGCCTGGCGGAACTCGTTCTGCGTGCCGAGGGCGCACTCGGGCTGACGCGACCGCATAGTCGGTTGGTGGTGTATGCGGATGCCAATCGCCTGGAAGTGGTGTTGCTCGGCAAGAACGAGCCGATTGCAGCTCACATGGTTCGTCCTCCGCTCGATGAACAGGGCCGTCCTGTCATTGCGAAGTCGGCGGCAGATGTGTCGCGCGTGCTGGTTCCCGCGCAACCATGGCTGACCAATAATCCGATCGAGAGTATCTGGATCGTCGGGGATTCACCCGAGTGGCAGGGGTTGGACGATGCGCTGCGCGAGCGCTGGGGCTGTCCTGTCGAACGATTTGATTCGCAGGTCAGCGGCAAAATTCGCGAGCTGGAGTTGTCGAAGCTGAGCGATTCGATCGCGCAGTTCGGCCCGGTCCTGGGCTTGGCGCTGACGAGGGTGCAGCCTCGATCGCCTGTTCTCGATCTGCTGCATCCGCGACAACCGAAACCGAAGCAAGACCCTCGCAAGCTGCAACTGGCCGCTGGTTCCGCGGCGGCACTGGTTATGATCGCTTTGTTCACGTCGTACTACCAGCTTTCATTGGCGAGCCTGGAAGCGAGCATTAGTCAGACGCGAGATGAAGTGACCAAGCTGAGCGGCCAACTGAAGGTTGATGAGCCAAAGCGCAATGCCGCCTTGATGATTGGCGAATGGAAGACGCATGACGTTGACCAGCTGAAGCAATTTGTCGAGCTTTACAAAGTGATGCAGGGAACCGAACGGTTGTATCTGGCGGACTATGATTTCGGGCAGATCACTGGGGATGCGATCGCGAAGCTGCATGCCACCGGCAATGCCCGCAAGCTCGAAGACGCTCAGCAATTGACACAGCGCCTGGTCGACACTCTCAGTTATCAGGTAAAACCAACTGAACTGACGCAGCAGAGTCGCGATCCCGATTATCCGAATCGATTTGCACTCGATGCGAACCTCGTTTCGCCAGGCAAGCCCGCTCCGGCCACAGCGCCTGCAAGTCCAACCACCAGGAAGGACAAGTAACGAGCGATGCCACGACGACAACAATATCTGGTCACATGCATCGGCCTGCTTGCCCTGATCGGCCTGCCCGTCGACGCGCCCGGGTCCTTGCTGTTCGGTCTGATTGCCGTGGTCGTGCTCTGGCAAGGGGCGCGCATCCTCGATTCCACGTTCCTGCAACCGCTCCGCGACAAGCGGACGGAACTGGTGGAACTGGAAAAGACGGTCGGGCTGAAGAAAAAAGATCTGATCGAACTGGCGAAGCAGAAAAAGAGTCTGGACAAGTGGAAGTCTCGCAGTCTGCCGCCTGATCCGCTGAAAAATGCAAAAGCACGTCCTGACGCCTTGAATGCGCAGCGCCTGTATCAGGACTGGCTGCATGATCTGGCCCAGTTGAGCGGTTTTGAGGATCTCGAAATCCGCCCCGAACGTTTGATGGTGTCACGCGACAACGTCTTCGTCTCGGTGAATGTGAAGATCGAAGCGCATGCTCACTACGAGCAGATCTGTCATTTCCTGAATCGGTTCTATCGTGCCGACATCCTGCACCGAGTGACTGCCATGCGCGTGCAAAGCCGCGAATCGGACGGCGACCCACTGCTGCAGATCACGATCGACGCCGAGGGATTGGCGATCGTTGCCGCTCCGCAGAATCGAAGATTGTTCCCGCAGACTACTCTCGAAGAAGATCTGGCGGAAGATGCGACGGAATTGATCGTGGAATCGACAGAAGGCTTTCCGGAAAAGCCCGATTTCCTGATTCGAATCAAAAATGAGCTCTTGCGAGTGACGGCGATGAGTGGCACGACCTGGACGGTCGAGCGGGCTCAAGATTCCACAACGGCATCGGCCTGTCCTGTGGGGGCGACAATCGAGCAGATGCGATTGAATGACGAAGTCCCGGCACGTTCGGCTCAGGAGATCAAGCAACTGCTGGCCAGCAATGTCTTCGTCAAACCTGCTCCGCCAGTACAGTACAAGCCTCGAATCGCACCGCTCGGTGAAAAGACGCTGACCCGAGGCAAGCCGATCGAGTTCAGCATCGTCGCTCTGGGATACGACCCTGCTAAAGGACGGCCTGAGTACTCGCTGGTCGCTCCGGCACTTGAGGGAAGCAAGCTTGATAAGTCGTCCGGTAAGTTCTCGTGGTCACCGTCCAAAGAGCAGAAGGCCGGAAAGTACACGTTCAAGATCGATGTGAAACATCCCTCAGCGACGGGGGGCCGGTTATCGGAATCCGTGACCGTGGTCCTGCGCGAGCCAAACACGCCGCCGAAAATTGCGATGAAACCGGTTCCGGCGGTGTTCATCGGACGGCCCTGGAAATTCGCCTTGGAAGCGACTGACGCCGAATCGACCAAGACCAAACTGACTTGGAAACTGGGTGAAAACCCACTGCCGGGGATGACGATTGACGGCCGGACCGGCGAAATCAACTGGACCCCTGATGAATCGACCGAAGCGGGCGAGAAGATGGTTCAGGTCACCGTGACGGATGACGGAAGCCCGGCTCAATCGGCCTCGCAATCGTTGAAGCTGAATGTTCAAGATGATGCTGCGATGTTTACGTATTTGACGACGATCTTCTCGGTCGATGGGAAGGTGCTGGCGAAGTTGTACGATCGTTCGCAAGACAAGTTCACAGAATTGCGCGTGGGAACTCGCTTCGCCATTGCCGATATCCATGGCACAGTCTCGCAGATTGATAAGAAGCAGATTGTCTTTACGGACGGCGAAGACGTGCATCGACTTCAAATCGGTCAATCTCTTCGCGAGTCGTCGACCGATAAGCCCAAGCCGGTTGTCGCTGAAACACCAGCCGACGCGACACAGCCAGCCAACGTGACGGCCGTGGCGCAGAAACCCGGCTTGAAGGTTGATAGCGACGAATAGTTGTTATTCACGCGGGTAGCGCCTGCATAAGTCTATTCTGCGTCGGGTTATGTGACGAATGGGATCCAGGGGACGGATGGGAACCCCCCTGTGGTCGGATGTTCGCACTTCGTCGGTGGCTTCCCGTGGGCTGAAGACTCCCGACCTTTCGTTGCGGTTGATATCATCTTGCACACGCTGCAACGTCTGACCGCGAGAAGAATGGGAAGTTCGTGACCGAAGCCAAGACCCCCACGAAGCCGGCTCCCAAGGGGAGCTTTATGAACGACATCAAGATTCTCTGGCATATGGCTGTCACCGGAGGACGTGGGAAGACTCACGAGGAACGGCTGGAAAATTTTTACTCGGGGCAAGCCGCGGGATATGACGCCTTTCGCAAGCGCCTGCTGCACGGGCGCGAAGAGCTGTTTACCGCGCTACCGACTTCGCCCGGCGTCTGGGTCGACATGGGGGCCGGGACCGGAGAGAACGCTGAGAACTGGGGCGATCGGCTGAAGGACTTCAAGCAGGTGTATCTGGTTGATCTCAGTTCGTCGCTGTTGAAGGTGGCCGATCAGCGGATTGCCGCTCGTGGTTGGAACAATGTCTCCACTGTGCATGCTGATGCGACGAAGTTTCTGCCTCCCGAAGGAGCGGCCGACATCGTCACGTTTTCGTACTCGTTGACGATGATTCCCGATTGGTTCCTGGCGTTGGATCAGGCCCGTCGCATGCTGAAGCCGGGGGGGATTCTGGGGGTGGTCGACTTCTTCGTCGCTCGGAAATGGCCAGCCGATGGACTTACCAAGCATCGCTGGAGCACTCGCACGTTCTGGCCCACCTGGTTTGCGAACGATAACGTCTTCCTGAACGACGACCATATTCCGTACCTGCAAAGCCGCTTTGAAACATTGTCATTGCAACAGTATCAGGGCAAAGTCCCCTATCTGCCGTTCGTCCGTGCGCCGTACTATCAGTTTGTGGGCCGCAAGCCCGTCAACGAAAGTTAGTGCGGGTCGCACTTTCGTGTCGCGTTGAAACATGGGTCAGACTAAACGGTTTTCTGCTCGCGGGACGCCCAAGTTAAGTCGGATGCGCTCTAAGCCCTGCAGCAGAATCTGATCACGCTCGACACGACCTCAAGGAGGATGGTCAACCATGGCGAGGATCTTCTACAGCATGGCGGGGGAAGGCCGTGGTCATGCTGTTCGTGTGCGGACGTTGGTCGAACACCTGCGGCACGAGCACGAACTGGTGCTGTTTGCTCCTGATGAAGCGTATGACTTCCTGGTCAAATCGTACGGCGATGAATGCTGTGTCGAGAATGTGCGATTGCTGCGGATTCCAGGGATTAAGTTTCACTACACGGGTGGGAAGCTCGACCTGTTGAAGTCGATCGGGCACGGGCTGAATTACGCTCGACGCGAGCTGCCGACGCTGGTCAACGCGTTTCGCCGACGGATTGAAGCCGAGCAGCCGGATCTGTGTATCAGTGACTTTGAGCCATCGTTGCCACGAGCCGCTCGAAAGGCGGGCGTGCCGCTGATGAGCATCGATCATCAGCATGTCCTGCTGGCCTATGACTTGAAGACGTTGCCGCTGCTGCTGCGACGCTATGCGTGGTGGATGAGCTGGTCGATTCGGTACTACTATGGCAGCGGTCCCTATCAAGCCGTGACATCGTCGTTCTACACGCCGCCGCTGAAGTCCGGATTTGAGAACGTGCAGCAGGTCGGTCCGATGTTGCGCGAAGACCTGATCGCCACGGTGCCGCAACAGGGTGATTTTCTCCTTTCATACTTGCGAACAAACACGCCTCCTCGAGTCCTGGAGACGCTGGCAGCTTGCGATTGGGATGTGCGCGTCTACGGCTTGGGTGAGCGGCCTCGACAGGGTCGCATGACGTTTCACGCGATCGACGAACAGCGGTTCGTGAATGATCTGGCTCGTTGCGCGGCGCTGGTGAGTGCTGCCGGAAACCAGTTGCTGGGAGAAGCCTTGTATCTGGGGAAGCCCGTCTTCGCGATCCCTGAGGAAATGCATCACGAGCAGCAGATTAATGCTTGTTTCCTGAAGCAGATGGGGGCGGGCAACTGGTGTGTGCTGGAAGCATTTGCCCTCGATCCATTGCAGAAATTCTTACGTCAGTTGGATGTCTACCGTGCCAATACGGCCGTCTTGTGTGGTCGGTTGAATGGCACACCTGACGCGCTCGCCGCAATCCGCACGACGCTGACGCGACATGGTCGCGTCAACCCGTCACTCGTTCCCGAGAGAAGCTAAGACGATGTCGTACGAGCCACAAACGAACCTGCCCGTAAAAGAGTGTACTCGACGGCGCTCACGCCTGTGGGTGGCTGCGGCGTTGGTGCTCGCCGTGGTCGTGGTCGTGATCGTTGATGGTTCGCGATGCACTCCGGCTGACCCTCACAAGCCAATCCAGATCGTCGGTTCTGCGTCGCCGGAGTCTGAGGGCTCGGTCCTGCGTGTCGGGACGTTTAACATTCACAGTGGCAAGGGACGTGATCGAAAGACGGATCTGGCTCGTACCGCGAGTGTTCTCAAGGTGCCGCTCGATGTCGTGGGATTGAATGAAGTGCGAGGCACCTGGAGCCAGTCGCTCGGATTGAATCAGGCGGAGCAACTGAGCCAGCTGTGGGGAATGCAATCGGCATTTATCCCGACCGAACGGCGCTGGTGGCACGATCACTTTGGGAACGCCTTGCTGACACGACTGCCGATTCGCCAGATCCAGCGACTGCCATTGCCGGGCCGGCGAGGGAAGGCCTTTCGGTGCGCTGCCTTGTCGCAAGTTGAGTTTCAGAAGCAGGCGGTACAACTGCTGACGGTCCACGTCGACAGCCAGTCGGACCGGGAACCGCAATTGCAGGCAGTCGTTTCCATGTTCCTGGCGCTGCAGCCGCCAGCGATCCTGATGGGCGATCTGAACTCCACCTCGGAAGATCTGCAAATGGCCGAATTGCTGGCTCGTCCAGACGTGGTTGACGCTCAGCAAGACATGCCGCTGGACGCCCGTGGCCGAAAACGGATCGATTGGATTCTGGCCCGCGGCCTGCGGTGCCGAACTGGACAGGTCGTGGAGAATGAGGCGTCCGATCACCCGGCTCTCGTCGCCGAATTTGAAATTGAGACACCGACCCCAACTCGACCATGACCCATTTCTATGAGAATCTGCCGATTTCGAGGCTATCGGAAGTGTTCACGGGGGGGGGGCTATTTAGTGTCTG
>CBIHQO010000199.1:0-9230 GCA_966211735.1 uncultured Schlesneria sp. | reverse complement strand
CCGGACCGGAATGGAGATGTGATTTAACCAGGATTGGTGTCCTGCGACCGGTGGGAGGTCCGGCCTGCCTGACGGAGTGATTCCGGCGAGGCGGAGGGTCGTATACCTGAGGAAGCCAAAAGGCGCGAAGGCCAATTTTCGAAATTTTCAGCAGGAACTCAAGATTTCTCTCAAGTTTCGATCACCGCTGTCCGGACAAAGATCGACCGAGCATCAACACAGGCAGCGTGCACGACATCACAAACCATTGCAGTAAATGCACTAATGACATCTTCTAAGTGTCAACAAGCTGCGATCGCAGGTCAAAATATAGCCTATAGCACGAATCGTGCCACCGGCAGTTATTGCCGGTCTTTGGTCGCTTCTTACAAAACCCTGGCAGAAGTATGTTCTGCCAAGTCGGCAATCATGCGACGCGTGGCCGCTTCAGCGGCGGCTTCCCATTGTTTCGCGCCGAATTGCTCGGCATAGGGGGCCGCGCGATAGGCGAAGTTGATCCCGCGCGAGTTATTCACCAGTGCTCCCAGCCCCGTTGAGGTGAACGCCGCACCGACATCGGCAGCAGCTCCCCCCTGGCTTCCGTAGCCCGGAACGAGCAGCGGCACGTGAGGCATCGCGGAACGGAGTTCGGCCAGCTCTTGAGGGTACGTGGCCCCGACGACGGCACCGACACAGCCGAATCCGTCGGCTGCGGTCTGTTCGGATAACTCTTCGACAACCTGCGCGACATGTCGATAGATCGACTGTCCATCTGCTTGCCGGTCCTGGAACGAGGCTGAGCCGGGATTGCTGGTTTTCACCAGGACGTAGATCCCCGCTCCCCGTTCGGTGGCCACTTTGACGAACGGCTCGAGTGTGTCTCGACCCAGGTACGGATTAACGGTCAGAGCATCCGCATGCCAGGGGGCCGCCTGCGGGTCTGCCCCGGCGAGATAACCTCGCGCATAGGCTTCGGCTGTCGTGCCGATGTCTCCCCGTTTGCCATCGCAAATGACAATAAGGCCGGCATTCCGGGCGTAGCGCATGACGCGGGCCAGAGCGAGGCATCCATCAGGCCCCAGTTCCTCGAAGAAGGCGGCCTGCGGCTTCACTGCCGGAACGAGCGGAGCCACCACGTCGATTAATCGCACGCAGAACTCTTCAAAGGCGGCGGCGGCAACGGCGGACGCATCGGAATGGAGTTCACGCGCGTGAGCCATCACGTCGGGAGGAAGCCAATCGAGTCGCGGGTCCAGTCCCACCAGTGCGGGGGTGCGTTTGGCTTGAATCGCGGCATTCAGCCGAACGGAGTAGTGCGAAACCGTCATCTTCCTCGACCCTCATCATAAAACTGCGAATTGTCTTCGTCTTCAATAGCCACTGGTCCGTCCGTTTGAGTGGCCCGCCTTTGAACTTCAGAAATGAACCAGAACCAGCAGCTCGCGTCCAGCCACATGGCCATCGTGAGCCCGAGATGCACGATCATCACTCGTCGCCATGCCTGCGTGGAACTGTAGAGTCCCAGGCAAAACACCAGCATCCCGAACCACCATAACGCTCGCTGCGCTTGCGTCGGATACCGGACCATGAGCGGCATCAACAACCGTCCGATCACGAACGTACTCAGGATTAACGAACCGGTCACCTGCCAGAGTGGGATTCCCAGCAGGTGGTTCTTCAGATCAATCGAAATGAAGATCCAGCTTAAAATGATCCCCATTGCGGCAAACTGCAATTTCGACCCGAGCGGCAGCCCTGATAGGAAATAGTAGATCCGCCGCATTGCCGCTCTCCCCCCGTTAACTGAATGCGTCCAAGTTTCTACGGGAACGACTCGCCACCAGCAAGCGGTGCCTGGTCACTCAATCTGCCTGACCGAGGAACTGGCGCAGGCTTTGAGTTGGGGACGGCATTTGAATGGAGAGCTCGGCCAGACGGTTCATCGCGGTGGCCTCCGATCGATCCAGCCACGATTGCAGCGACGCTGCTATTTTTGAGTCGTCACAATCCGCCAGTGATTGCCTGACAAAGCGATTTGCTGTCGCATCGTCGTTGATTTGTCCGAGCTGCTCCTGGATCGCTTCCAGCGACGAAACCAGTTGTGTTGCGTTATCGGGTATCACCGCCTGAAGAAGTTCGACGCCGTATCGCAATCGTCGCGCACAGATCCGTGTTCGATGGCAATCGGCGAGACTTTGCGCGGTGGCTGGCGCGGCTTCGCGGAAATCATTGGCCAGCGTGGCGACAGCGTGAGGTATCTGGCTGAGAAAGCGGCGAGTTCCGGGCAACTTGAATTGATCGAGCAACTGTCGCGACTGCTTTCGAAATCGCTTTCGCCGCGATTGATGCGTCCATCGGAGCATTCCATCAAAAGCGTCCGATCTGTGGTCGAGAATTCGCGCATGCAACCACGCGGACGCCTCGGGAGATATCTGCGAAGCCGAATGACCGGTATCCGGGTGCCAGCGCAGTTCCAGCAAGTCTAAATCTCGCACGGTTCCTGCGTCGACGCGAATTTGTTTAAGCATCGATTTCAGGTGAGATCGACGACGGCGCGGAATCCATTCTCGAAAAAGTCGCAGAGCGACATCGGCCCTGCGCGATGCGACTCGCAACTGATGCGTGGCTTCGACGATTTCGGTATCGCCAGGCCGCAATACTTTGAGCAGGCCGTGCAACTTCTTCAGCACGCGCTGCAAAGTTCGTTTTGGGAACCGAGCAAGATGGCGTTTCGTCATCGGCGATTGGGGCTCTGCATTCAAAGATCGTGAACTTCGTAGGTGAATTCCTGTCTCGAAACGAACCGCCCATTATACGAACACCGGGGGCTGGGTATCCCTCCGATTGTTCAGATTGGCAAAATAGGAAGAGTGTATGTGCGAAACTTTGCCGGTTGATTCAGCTCCCGAAATGAAGCCGCACCAGCGATCGAATCTTGATCTATCGCCACTTGACGTTGCGGCAGCGACACCGAACACTCGTGACATCATGTCGACTGAACCGCCCGAAATGACCATTCGCTTGATGAACGCCACAGACCTGAAGCGAGGGTTTCTGGCTGCGCTCAGTGCATTGAAGCCGACGAATTTGACCGACGAACAAGCCGTCGAAATCTACCGCCGACGGATGCGTTCTCGGGTCCAGACGTATGTGGTCTTGATCGATGATCGCGTGGCGGGGACGGCGTCGTTGTTGATCGAGCCGAAGTTCATTCACAATGGTGGAGCGGTCGGTCACATTGAAGATGTTGCGGTTCATCTGGCGTTTCAACATCACGGTATCGGTGCCGCTCTGGTAAAACATCTGCTGGATGTCTGCCGTCAATCCGACTGCTACAAGGTGATCCTGGACTGCGAAGATTCGGTGATCCCGTTCTATGAGAAGCTGGGCTTCCATCAATGGGAACGGGCGATGCGCATCGACTTGTAGACGCCTGTTGTCCGCGCAATCGTTACAACCGGCATCGTTTATCAGACCCATCCCTCGTCGCTTAGATATCGCTTACGGTTGATCACTGATCGAAGCCGATCTTGCTTCCGGTCACTTCGCATCCTTACGATGGCGAAGCCGTATTTTTATCCGCGGCAATTCGGGTTCAAGGGAATAGAGTCGTGGGACGAACGCAACGTGCTTTGACGTCTTTGGTCGCCGCCATTCCGGCCGGTTTTCTGGCTTATCTGCTGGTCATGGTCTTTCTGAGCCGAGCGGACAGTCTGACGATGATGACGCAGATCGTCGTGGGCGTGACGCTGCTGTGCGCCGCTCTTGTCGCGCTAATGCCAATTGGCCTGATGATTTTCACGGGCAAAAAGGCTAAGGACGATGATGAAGTGGCTGCTCGCCCATCCGGCAAGAAGGCGGTTGTCGAAGACGATGAAGAGGTAGAGGAAGCAGGCGAGATTGAAGAACTCGATGACGTCGCCGCCGAATCGGATGAAATCTCTGCGTTCGAAGAATCCGATGCCGACATCATGGCCGACAGTGACGCCGAACTGACCGGTCCGGCGTCATCGCTGGACGAAATAGAATCCATCGACTTCGACGATGAAGAGGAAGTAAAGCCCAAGAAGCGGAAGAAATAGTCGACCCGCGGGCCTCAGTTTCAACTGCTTGCACTGCGGTAGCGAGTCAGCGACCACTGAAAGATCATTCGCGCCGCGACAAAGCTCAGCACGCCGGCCAGTAGCGTTGCGGCGGAGACCCAACTCGGCTCCAGCGTCTTACCAAGCAGGACCCGCGCCGGGACTGTGATGACCAGCAGGATCGGCAGCACGTACGAGACGACGAACCGCAGGACTTCGCCTGTTGGCGATCCGCTGTAGATGCTGCTGGGGTAGCGCGCGAAAATCGTGACATAGAACCAGAAATCGAGCAGTCCCTGGTTCCGCCCGAAGAAGATGCTGGTCGCCGCCAATCCAATCATCAGGCTGTAAAAGAACGTGACCGCGGCGACGACAAGCAGAATGTACATGACGACGGCCTGCGCCGAGACGGGCCGTCCCGTTTCGACGACAGAATAGATCAGCAGGCCAATCGCAAACGCCAACTGCGAAACCATTGCCAGTTCCAGCTTTTCGAGCGACACCAGGAATTGAGTGTCGATCGGCTTGAGCAGCGCAAAATCGAGGTCGCCGGTCCGGATCAAGTCGCTGAAGCGAGCGCAGTTCGGCATGAAGAATGTTTCGACGATCGAATTCACCAGCATGCCGGTCGCCATGAACCCGAAGTACTCGGCACGGCTCCAGTCATTGATCTGCGGAACCTGTCGATAGATGAGATCAAACAGAACGATCTGGACCGCGAACCAGAATCCCCGTGTCACCAGCGTGATCAGAAAATTGCTGCGGAACGACGCTTCGCGAATCAGCGAGTTTCGAAAAAACGTACCGAAGACTCGGCGGTAGAGATGAAACGTCGCAAAGCTCAAGAAACGCACTCCGTTGATATGATGATTGTTCCGCGTCCGAATCCGATTTTCTGCTCGACGATACCGGTGATGCTTATGAATAGGAGGACGAGGCTCCTGCCCTCCCAAATACCACGTTTCCCCCACCTACTGTACGACGGGCCCTTCGACAGCCGGCGCGTCTTGGGCTGCTGCTTCTGTCGACGTTGCCGCATTCGCCAGGAGCATTGCGATTTCCTCGGCGGGGGCAATCTGCTTGGCAATCAATAATCGCGTCAGTACGGTCAGTCGCTGACGCAAATCGGCGTTGTCAGCCTCCAAAGCCTTCAAACGGGTCTCGACCGATACATTCGTTCGAGCCTGCTCATCGCGAAGCCAGTTCAAACGATGGCCGAGTTCTTCGGACATGAAGTTTGCCATGCTGAAAACCTTCAGTTGACGTAGTCGACACCGCGCGGCCCGGCTTGCATCTCGCCAATCACCCAACTTGGACTGCCCGCTGCTAGCAGATCACTTTGGATCGCGTCGGCAAACTGAGGTCGGGCGATGACTGTGAACCCGATCCCCATATTGAAGACATGGAACATTTCTTCACGGTCAATGCCGCCCAAGCCCTGCAGCCAGGTGAATGTCGCCGGGACTTCCCATGTGGAGCGATCGATCTTCAGGCGAACGTCGTCGGGAAGCAGTCGCTCGATATTGTCCTTCAAACCGCCGCCTGTGATGTGAGCCAATCCGGAGATGGCAGTATTCGGGCGATGGGTTTTCAATAGACCCAGAATCAACTTGGGATACAGACGAGTCGGTTCGAGCAGGACGTCGCCCACCGTTCGCTGCAGTTCAGCGACGGTCTGATCGATCTTCAGACCAGCGATGTTGAAGACGACGCGACGTATCAAGCTATAGCCGTTGGAGTGGAAGCCACTCGAAGGAATCCCGATGACGACATCGCCGGGTTGAATCCCTTTTCCGTCAATCAGTTGCGATTTCTCTGCCACGCCGACGCAGAAGCCGGCCATGTCGAAGTCACCTGCGGAATAGATGTCGGGCATGATCGCCGTTTCGCCACCCAGCAGTGCCGCACCGCATTCGACGCAGCCGTCGCTGACCCCTTTCACGAGTGATGTGATTAGATCAGGATTGTCCTTACCAAGAGCCAGATAATCGAGGAACAGCAGCGGTTCGGCTCCCAGGCAAAGCACGTCGTTGACGGACATCGCGACCAGGTCGATCCCGACGGTATCAAACCGTTGGACCAGTTGGGCGACCTTCAACTTCGTACCGACGCCGTCAGTCCCCGAGACCAGGACGGGGTCTTCATAGCTGTGAGCACCGGGCTTGCTGCTGTGATTCAGCCGCATCAATCCCGCGAAGGCATCGGCCAGCGGCAGAACCCGTGGGGTATGCGTTCGCTGCATTAAATTCGGCAGGCGACGCATGGCCTCGTCGTAGAGTTCCAAATCGACGCCGGCAGATTTATAAGTGACATTCGACATGCGGGCAGTTTCTTCATCGCAAGAGCGGGGTCAGTCGTGAAGGCGGCATTTGATCGGCAGCTTTTGCCACCAGCCATTTACCAGCCCGGATAATACCGCTGTAATCGTAGAAAATCATTCGGTGGTCTGAGACAAGGTTGTCGATCCGCCACAAAGCCCGGTCAGAAGCTTCTTGTCAGATCGCTCGTCTCATCTTTCGCCGCTAGTCCTGGAGTCGATCAATGGATGAAAACCCTTGGTATCAAGAGGGGTTGCGCTTCACGTGTACTCAGTGCGGCGACTGCTGTTCAGGCTCGCCCGGGTTCGTGTGGGTGACAACAGAAGAAATTCAGCGGATCGCCGATCACAAAGGATTGAGCCTGGGTGAGATGCAGATCTACCACCTGCGTTTCGTCGGTGGCAGGACCTCTCTGCGCGAGTTTCCCAATGGCGACTGCACTTTTCTCGATCCCAAAACGCGCAAGTGCTCGGTCTACTCCGCTCGACCCGATCAATGCCAGACGTGGCCGTTCTGGAATTCCAATCTCGCCAATGAAGAGTCGTGGAAAGAGACGCAAGCTGCTTGCCCTGGTGCAGGTTGTGGCAAACTATACGACCTGCAGCAGATCCGAAACCTGGCGGATGTGGTCGATATTTGAAGCCAATCACCTCCAGTACTCGCGACTGTTTTGGAAACAAACTAGCCACATATTGACGTATCCTGAAGATCCACTGGCAGGCATTGCGTCAAGATTTCCGCATGGGCGAGATTTTCTGAAGGTTTCGGTTATGACGGCCGATAACAAAGGCAGCGGACATTCTGCTCGCCGATTGCGGTAATGGTTTTGAACCATTCTGGCAAGCGGTGGAAAAACGAATTGCGGCGAACGACTTGACATTAACTCTTTTTTGGGAATACAGTTGAGTCTCTCGGTGATCACAGAACTCTGTCGAACAAATTCAATTCGACTCAGATCGGGGGGCTCCAAACGTGACCAAGAAAGAAATTGTCAAAGACATTTCCGAAGCCATTGGGCTGACACAGCTCAAGACCAAGGAGATCGTTCAGAAGACGTTCGACGCGATTGTCAAAACGCTCGTGGAAGACGGACGGATCGAGCTGCGAAACTTCGGTGTCTTTGAAGTCAAGAAGCGAGCTGCTCGAAAGGCTCGTAATCCTCGGACCGGTGATAAAGTATTTGTGCCAGAGAAGTTCGTCGTGACCTTCAAGCCTGGCAAAGAGATGGAAGAAAAGGTTCGGCAGATGGAAGAAGCTGCGGCGCGAGCTGCAGCACAGCAGGCAGCAGGTGACCAACCCGCTACCACTGACGTTGCTGAAGTGCCAGCCAGCACTCCCAGCGATGTGCAATCCTGAAACAGCCGAACCTCCAATGACGCGACTGGTGATAGAGTTTTGAAAATCAGGACTGCGATCCTGGGGTGGCATGGAGGCTATCATGCGGAATCGGCTTTACGTCGGAATTTTCTTGCTGCTCAGCTGCTTCGCTCAGCTTGGCTGCATCGTTCCGATCTACTCTTCATCGCCGGACGTTCGCGCTCGACAGTTGATTTTCACGTCGGAAAACTACAGACACATCACCGAGATCTGGGAACGTATGTGGATGCTTGACATGCCCGATGTCATGACACCATACCGAACTCACGGCGGTGTGATCTAATCGGATTCGTTGCATGTCGTCGGTTTGTTGTCGGTCGGTGCAGACACCGATACGATGAAGCTGACGACTGCTCGATCCTGACGCCAAGCCAATGTGGCTGCGATCGGACCACGACCGGGCGGTTGATCCCGAAAGAACCGCCTGTGGCGCGCCTTGATGTCGTCCTCAATCGTCTTCACTTGAAGAATCCGATTCTCGTTGCTTCGGGAACCTTCGGCTACGCGCGCGAAATGGTCGCGTATGCTGACTTCGCCAAACTGGGCGGAATCATCCCCAAAACGGTGACGCCTTTGCCGCGTCCTGGCAACCCACCCCCGCGCACCGTCGAAACCTCGTCCGGATTGCTCAATTCCATCGGCCTCGACAACGACGGCCTGGAAGCGTTCATCGAGAAGCACCTGGAAGCGTTGCTGGGGATGGGGACGGCGATCATCGCCAATATCGCGGGCAAGAATACCGCCGAATTTGTTCAGATGGCTCAGCGATTGAACGAATTCCACGGTCTGGCGGCCCTCGAATTGAACGTCTCGTGCCCGAATGTCAGCGGCGGCGTGGATTATGGGACCAATCCGAAGATGACGGCCGAAGTGGTCTCGGCGGTTCGAAATGCCTGCGATCTGCCGATCGTTGCCAAGTTGACGCCGAACGTCACCAGCATCGTGGAGATTGCCAAAGCCGCCAGTGACGCCGGTGCTGATGCGTTGTCGCTGGTCAATACGTTCCAAGGTCTCTCAATCAACTGGCGCAAACGGAAGCCATTGCTGGGAAATGGGATCGGTGGACTCAGTGGTCCGGCCATCAAGCCGTTGGCTCTGCGTATCGTCTGGCAGGTGGCTCAAGCCGTCAAAACGCCGATCATCGGAATTGGTGGCATCCAATCGATCGACGATGTGATGGAATTTCTGGTCTGCGGTGCGACTGCCGTCCAGATCGGCACGGCCAACTTCTATAATCCCACATTGGCGACGAACCTGGTCGATCAACTGGCTGTCGTGCTGGACGAGGAAGGCTGCGAATCGGTGAGCGATATCGTCGGGACGATTCAGCCGTCGACCGTTGCCAAGATGATCGCCAGTCAGGCTTGTGCGACTGTGGCGGCCCACTAAGGCGTCGCGTGGTGCGAGAGAATGGGTGTGAGTAGTCGAGAAGAGTTAAAAACGGCGTGCTGCATCGTGGTCCATTCACTTCGCA
>CBIHQO010000198.1:0-9232 GCA_966211735.1 uncultured Schlesneria sp. | reverse complement strand
GCATGTACGGAGCGTACTTGATGCCCGAGGTTGCCAAGACGCCAAGGCAGGTGACGAATGTTCCCGCCGAATCGGAACCGTAGTACGCAGCGACAGTCGCGGCATCGATTCTCCGCATTTTCGCAATGAACTTGCGCAGAATTCCGTACGCCAGAATTCCGATCAGGAAATTGGTGACAAAACCGACCATCATAAACATCAGAGCTTCGCGCAGCATTCCCCCCGACAACTCGGCGAGTTCCTCTCCGCCATGCCACCCGATCGAGATCAGGAGATAGATGGTGAGCCCCTGATACATCACATGTGGGAACTCGAAGTCGATCTTCAGCAGGGGAACCGCGAATCCCATGTAAAAGAACAAGAGCAGCGGCTTGAACAGATTGTGACGGAAGTTATCCCAGAATTCGGTCACAAGGCTGTGCCGCGTCACATCGATCTTGCGGGCCTGACCATCCGAATTGGGAGAAATCCGCGCGTGGTCGCCCCGTTGCAAGTCCACCACTTTCACTGGATTGCCGTTGAGGAAGACTTGAGCGTCGTCAGTCAACTGAAATTGATGCTTGTCGGTGTAATCGGTCGTGATGTCGACACGCCCCTGGTCGACATTCAAGACAATTCCAGTCTCCAGTCGCGTGGCGTCGACACTGGTAATACGACCTTGATCGTCGACTTCAACGGCTACCGAATCACCCAGGATAATGTCGTCGACGGTGGCAGGGGCGCCATTGAGCAGCACCTTGGCATTTGCGGCTAGCTTCAGGACTTGCTGGTTATCGCCATCTGTGACCGTCAGCTTTGGTTTGCCCCCCTCGATCGACACGATCTTCAACGCTCGCGTTGACGGTTTCTCTGCGGCCGCTGGCTTGTCAGGGGCTGCGAACAGATCAATGACCACGACCGAAAAAAATGAAACGCCGAGGACGCAAGAGAGCACGCGTCTCCATCTGCCAGCGGGGCGAGGACGAAACATTGAGAAATCGGTCATGGTCAACCTCATGGCTTTCTTCCTGTCGCCGGGGCTTTTTTCGTTCGCGGTTCGTTCGTTCGCATGTCTTCGAGCAGGGCCAGCGATTCCTCCAAGTGCGCATGAAAGAATTGGCGCAACAGGTCGAGCACTTTTCCCAGGGCTCGATCACGCAACGAGTAGAAGACCTGATTGCCGTCCTTTCTGGCGACAACAATGTGCTTGGCGCGCAGGACAGCTAGATGTTGCGAAACATTGGCCTGCTCCAACTCCAATCGCTCATAAACGGCCGTCACCGGCGTTTCCCCGTCATCACGCAACAGTTCGACGATGGCAATGCGCGTCGGATGTGCCAGGGCCTGGAAGATTTCCGCTTTGAAGCGACGAAGGTTATCTTGCATCGGAAACTCCGCATGATCGTTAGTCGTCGGTGCTGAGATGGACCAAGCATATTCGACTTTTCGAATATTTGGGTTGCCTCTCGACGATTGTTAAGGACAAGCAAGGCAATCTAGTGAGGCCTGCTGACGACTTAGGTTTTCCCGTCTATCGCCGTCGACTTCTCTGCCAATTTGCCGTTTTTCGGCTTCGATGTCTTCAGCCGACGCTGTTGCAGGCTCTGCTCTCGAAGTTGCGAAAACCATTGAAATAGGCCGAATGCGATCAGTTGCGCGGCAAATATCGAAAAGAGACTGTAAACATGATTCGTCGGAGTCGGCATTGTCGGATTCCCTTCTTAAGAACACGCCACTCAAACGACGACGTGCAATTTCCGCCGATCTTTCACCAAGCTGGCAGATCGACAGCATGAGTTAGAGGGGTTACGGATCTTATGCCGTTGACACGTCGCCATGGCGCGCCTATATTCGCACATTCGAATATTGATGTAAATAAGTTCTCGGAACGAGTGAGTAAAGGCAAGCATCTGAGAATTGCACAAGCCGAAGTCAACTCGGTCAGTTCACGACGGATGGCCAGTCTAATTCTGGAGAGTTCGTCGTTTGCAGCAGGCAACTCGCTGGCGATGGACTTTGACCAAAGTGAGAGTCGCCCAGGCGAGGAATTTCCCGGCAGATCGTTCAATCTGCCCGTTGTGTTGGTCGATATTGGCAATAATCGCCGTATGCCCTGTTTGGCATGCGAACGACAAAGCAAGGTCCGCCGAAGCGTGACGGTACCTGCCAGGTCTTTCGATTGAAAAGGATCGTATGTTTTCGGAGCCAACAGTCAATCCGGTCAGCAATCTCTTCAGTGCACCAGGCTTGGGCTTGGACCAGTTTGCAGCGAGCGTGCTGGCGATCGGTGTCCTCTGTTATCTGGTACGCGTTGCCTGGATCTCCTTGTCTTATGCTCGACGCATGGAAGTGAAAGCCAGGCAAGCGATCGTGATTCCGTCGCAGGACGTGACGTATCGCGGGCCGTACTGTGCGGGTTGAATCGCACTGCTCGCTACGGTCAACAGCGACGATTTTGCAGTTTCGGCCGAGGAATCTATTGACCGAGCGTAGGCTGCCTGTGTCCAGCCAAACTCTCCTCCCGTGCCGACCCGCTCACAATCTTGCCGGTGTTGCGTGCCAGGACAACTCAGGCGCAATAGCGTTTTGTGAGGCTTAGGGCATGACCGCAACGGCTCCATCGAACACGGACGTTTCCTCAATGGACCGCTCTTCGGAATTGAGCGAGACTCTGGAAAGAGTGCAGTCCCTCGTCACCCGTGCCGGATCTCTGTTACCCGCCCAGGGGCCACTGACTGGATTTGCGTTCCTCAATCCGCTGCAGGGCTTCGAAGACCTTTCGTTTGAGGATGGTCTGGCCAAGGGGGCGGAACTGTTGGGATGTCGGCCCTACTGGCCCAAAGACGTCTATCGCGAGAAGCTCGCGGCCGGTCGAATCGCGTTGGACGATGTCCGCGCTGTTCTCAGCGAAACATTGGCAAATTCGGCGGCGACACCGATTGCCCCCTCCGGCACGCGATTCGAAATGCGTCTGGCCATGTTGCAGTATCCGCTGCATTCGGCTCCGGCGGAAGAATTGCGTTGGTTCATTGCCGAAACTGACGCACTCACGCGCTTCGGCAAAGAAGTACCGCCAGCAACTCGCCAAGGGTTCCTGGATACGACGCGACATTGGGTCATGCGAGAATTCGTCACCCGTGCGGCTGGTCATTCGGGCGATGAATCGATGGTCGGCCGGCCGCAATTTCAAGTCGTCACGGATCTGCTGGCGCGATTTGGCAAAGGGCCACCCGAAAGTTGGGATCAGAGTACGTGGGAAACATTCTCACTGCACCTGCTTTGGCTGGTATGTCGCGAAGGCGTGAAACAGGTCAGCTTGCCGCCTTCGACGACGTCACCTTTCCTCCGCTATCGTGATCTCCTGTTGTCGGCCACGGGGCAGGACAGCGATTTGCTGGTTCATCCTGTCCTGATTCGATTTTGTGCCGCGTTCACAGACCAGGGGGTCTCCGATTGGACGTTACCGGATCGTGAGCGCGGCTTTTGGAACGCCTTCCGGACCCTCTACCAGTCCGCTGGCAGGCTACCAGAACAGTGGATGCATCTGCTGGCTAAGAAGCTCTCCAGAATTGTTGCGGAAGGGACAACACCCTCGCAATTAATCGTGGAATCGCTGGAGGACCTGGGTGTCCCGGAGGATCAATGGGCGGATGCCATCAACGCCACAGTATTAGCGCTACGAGGTTGGGCCGGCATGGTCTGGCAGATGGAGGTTCGCCCGGATCGGGTGGCGAGACCCGCTGCGCCGGGAAGTTTAATCGAATTTGTTGCCGTGCGCTTGTTGCTGGAACGATGCGCGATCAGATCTCTCTGTCAGAAATCCGCAATACCCGTGGGAGCGTCGTTGGCGGAATCGCGGGCGATCCTCTTAGATCGAGCGAACGCGCGATCATTCTCGTCGGTTGAGCGGCGCGTCTTTTACGTCTTCCAGCTTGCACAAGTCATGGGTTGGAGTCCGCCAGTTCTGAGCCAACTCACCAAGCCGGGTTGGGAGACACTGATTGCGGAAATCGAGGACTTTCCATCGCTGAAGCGACGACGAATATTCCAACTCGCGTATGAACGCCGACTGTTAACCCGAACGCTGGATGCGATTGCGATTAAGAATCGGTGCTCGGCGAGCACCACTGCGACCCCACGGCTGCAGTTCGTGTTTTGTCTTGACGCGCGCGAAGAATCGTTTCGTCGGCATCTCGAAGAGCAATCGCCGGATCTCGAAACCTTTGGCATAGCAGGCTTCTTTGGTGTTCCAATGTACTTTCGCGGAGTTGCGGAGGCTCACTTTTCTGCGCAAAGCCCGGTTGTCATCCGTCCTAAGCACTGGGTCGTCGAAGAGACTTCGGATCAAGTGCAAGTCCACGAGTTTCGAACGCGTTCGCGGCGTGTACTCGGTCTCGCCGCGCATCAGGTGCATCTCGACAGTCGCAGCTTTGCGTCCGGCGCTGTCCTGTCTGCTGGCCTCGGCACGCTCGCTTCAATTCCGCTCGTCATGCGCGTTCTGTTTCCTCAATTCACGGCAAAACTCCGACGAACTCTCAGCGGCTTCGTGGCTCCCGCAATGTCGACTCGGTTGCGGCTCGAACGGAAGCTGCCGACCGCGGGTCCCGATGTTGGTGAAATCGGATTCACTGCCCAGGAAATGGCGGGGATCAGCGAAATCGTGCTGCGTGACCTCGGCTTGACATCGAAGCTCTCGCGCCTGGTTTTCTTTATCGGCCACGGATCCACCTGCCAGAACAACCCCCACAAGTCGACCTATGACTGTGGAGCTTGTACCGGAAACCCGGGCGGGCCGAATGGAAGGGCGCTGGCCGCGATGCTCAACAATACAGAGGTCCGAGCGTTGCTGGCGAGTCGCGGATTGTCCGTGCCAGACGACACGTTCTTCATCGGTGGCCTGCATAATACCTGCGATGACACCGTGAACTTCTACGATTTGGACCAGCTACCCATTTCGCATGCTGATGATTTCGCCGCGGCGAGACGCGCGCTGGACATGGCCTGCCAGCACAATGCCCATGAACGATGTCGTCGCTTCTACTCAGCGCCACTGACCATCACCCCCGAACAGGCGCAGCGACATGTCAAAGATCGCTCAGAGGATCTGGCGCAGACTCGCCCCGAGTTCGGCAATGCCTCGAATTCGATGTGCATCGTTGGACGCCGTTCTCGGTCGTTGAATCTCTATCTGGATCGGCGCTCCTTCCTTCAATCCTATGATCCCAGCAGCGACGATCTCGAATACACCATTCTGGAGCGCATCCTCAGCGCGGTCATTCCAGTCTGCTCTGGAATCAGCATGCAGTATTACTTGTCGGCCGTCGACTCGCTGGGATGGGGCTGCGGGACCAAATTGCCTCACAATGTCACCTCGCTCCTGGGAGTCATGGATGGAGCGTCCAGCGACCTTCGTTGTGGCTTACCCATTCAGAGTACGGAAATCCACGAACCGGTCAGATGCCTGTTTATCATCGAGACGACTCCACAAGCCATGCAGAAGATCATGCAGCGCAATTCCGTGATCGGCAGAATTCTGGGAAACGGCTGGGCTCAACTGGCAGTCCTCGATCCTGAGTCGGATCAGATACAAGTCTATCAAAACGGCCAGTTTCACGTATATCAGGCCAGTACTGCGGAACTCCCCAAAGCGAAATCATCGGCGGACTGGTATAGCGGTTCGCGTGATCACTTGCCGTTCGCGCTGATCACAGACTAACGATCGCTCTCCACAGAGTTGGGCGTGTCCATCATGCATCACTGTTGCCGAGAGCGACGAACTGCCCCGTGAAGCGACCGACAACCTGCTCTTGAAAGATCAGATCGGCCGCGACGCAAATCCGGGCTTTGCCCTTGCGCCGCAGCATCGCGAGAAACTTCGGCCAGGCCTCCAGGCTCTCCAGGCGCGACACCGCAACGAATTCACCTGTGATCGGCTTGTCGTAGTGCACGGTGTTCTCCTGAATGACCAGACGGCAGGTGATTCCTTCCGCGGTGAGCTTTGTCTGAATCAAACTCCACGCGGCGAGTATTGCCAACGCCGAAGCACTCCCCCCAAACACCGTTTCTCGATGATTGATATTCGGCTGCAGCGGCGCACCCAACGTCACACCATCAGAGCTTACCGACACCACGCTCACCGACATCGCCTTCGAGAGCGGAATGTGAGAGTGCAGATATTGCTGGAGGTCGCTTGGAGACATCTTGTTCCGAAAGGCCGAACGCCAAAGGTCACGTGCCCGCGATTAACAACGGGCTTCCGATCAACACACCCACACTCTGGCCCGCCAGCGACTACGGGTCAAGTTGACCAACTCGGCCACTGCCGAGGAATCTCACCCACGCTGAGCGACGGCACGTGCCTCTTCTCGGCTACATTCCGGGCTTGAGGGAGCGAGAGGTAAAAATCTTGAATTCATTATCGTCCTTCCAGAATACCATCAGGACGTCGGTGTCGACTGTTTCCACGACTTTTTTCTTTGGGTCGCCATGGATTCGGAACTCAGTTGTTTCATGGTAGATAATGACATAGTTTGTTCCGTCGTCCCCAATGTTACGGACATCTTTGATGCCGTACGAAACATCCATTTCTGCAAAATACGCATCCAACTCTTGTTTGCTGGCCTTGAGATTGCTGTGGGGATGATACAAGCGCAAGATTTCGTCGGATTGCTTGTTCTCCATGGCCGTATAGTTGGCGCGAAGGACTTTCTCCATCAATTCCGTGCTGTTGATTTCTGGCGCAACGGTAATTTCGGGTAACACAGGGGCCTTCGCGGCAACGCGACGATCTGATGCTTCTTGCCGATCACAGCCGCTCACCGAGCAGAGGACAATCGCAACAATAAGAACATTGCATCGTACGGGAGAGATCAAGTCGCCCCTTTCAGTGTGCGTCTGTAACTTCCCGGAATGAACGACGGGCTTTATTCAACACAGCAACACTCTGAACCACCACCAACTGCGGGTCAAGTTGGCCGCCTCATTCGGCCCTGATGTGGACCCCATGATTCAACCAGAAACGGCAGTTCTGCAATCATTGAATCAAATGCCGCGTTGGTGAGTCCGCCACAGTTCTGAAGATCGAGGGAACGAAGTGATTGCAATTGGGATATCGTTGCGATACTTGTGTCCGTTACTAGTGAAGAACCGATCCAAAGCGTTTCGAGCCGGAATTGAGGCGAGAGATTGCGGATTCCGACATCTGTTATTCGGTTAGAGTAGACAATCAGGCGTCGCAATTCGGGTACGTGTCTCAGTCTTGCCAGATCATCGTCACAAATATCGTCGCCCCGATTTTGCAGGTAAAGCGACTCGAATGTTTGCACAATCGGATTGGCAGCCAGGAAGGCATTTGCCGCACCTATTGGAAGTGCCCACAGGTAGTCGTCGACAGGGCTATCCGGAAAAAGGCAGTCTTCAAAAAATGCAATCGCTTCCGCGCGTTCAGGGGAATCGTCGACATAATGCGCAATGAAATCGCGGTTTTCGTTGTTGCGAGTTACCGACCATTCAAAGGTGCGAGTCATAGCAGAGAGACCGACATGTGCCTGGCAACCGAACTAAGAACGTAACTCGCCCGCAATTCACGACGGGCTTCCGATCAACGCGCTAACACTCTGGACTGCCAGTGACTGCGGGTCAAGTTGGTCGCCTCATTCGGCATCAGTCAAATTGCTCTCCGGCCAGATGCAGCCGTTCAACTTCGCGCCAAGCTTTGATGGCGCGCTGCCGAGGAGCCTTGAAGTATCGACCGAGGCGAACCATGGGTTTCTTACAGTTAGGACACTCGAAGGGACGTGCTGGAACATTGCTGTCCCAGTTTGATGACCCCGGTTGCTTGAATGACTTGCGACACGCAAAGCAGGCGAAGTGAACGGTATTTGTTGCATGAGGCGTACCGCTACCCTCGCGCATGCCTGCCATACGTCAACCCGGCGTTGAAGGAAACTTGCCCGCGACTGAATCAGAATTCAGATCAACACGCCAACACTTTGAACCGCCGGTGACTGCAGGTCAAGTTGCCCGGTTCGGCCACGACATGTCGAATGAATCTGGCCAGTTGAACTTTCGTGATTTGACTACCGATTAGACGACAGCCTCATGGGACAATTTGAGCGGTCCCACCCAGAGACAAGAGAAGCATTGCAGGAACCAAAACTCGGAAGGTTTGACCGTGCCGTCCAGGATCTTTGCGCGATTGCGATCCTCGACATCAAAGATGACAGGAACGTTGACGTACTGAGGAACAACGAAGTCATACTCGACTCGATGCCATTGTTGATCTTCTTCGATTTCTTCACTGGTCCAGTTCTCGAGTGGGGGAATGCGTTCGACGCAACGTACATCAATGACTCGATCGCTGACTGACTGCCATATGAAATGCACGGTCTCATTCTCGCCGATGCATTGCCCCTTTCCGTCTTGTGTGAAGGTCGCTCTGGAACTATGGCCAGTTACTCCCGCGAAACCCATTCCAAAATAAGAGTCGACACAGTCATCCCAGACACCGATCGGTGCCGAGGAAAAACGGACGCGGAATTCTTCGATCATTGCTAGTGCTTGGGGATCCGTCCTGATCCCTTCTCCCCACACCTTTTTATAACCATCAAGCGCTTTGGCGAGGCTCGACGATTCAATCGACTTTTTTGAGGGGAGAGGCGGCTCAGATTTGACGAGCGGCGGCTTGAATTTGAACCAGCCAAACATGACGAATTCTTTCTCGCGGCACGTTCACTTGCCTACGATGAACGACGGGCTCAGCTCGACACCTCAACACTTTGGACCACGAGAGACCGCAGGTCAAGGTGACCCACCTCGTTCGCCAACGGGACTCCGACACCGTACCCGTGGCATCAGCGATGCCTAAACATCAATCGAAACCGCGATCTGTCACAAAACATCCACTTTTTTGAGGAAAACTGCCAAAAACAGGGCCGTTTTGTCCCCCATTGTCCAAATTTGTCCGTGGGTGTCAAAAACTGTCAGTCGACACACGTCGTCCCGAGCCTCTGTTGAGGCCAACACCACGGCGACTGCCGACTTTTCCTCAACAAAGTGTCAAAATCTCACAAAGGGGATCTAGCGTCGCGCACGAAGGAATGGCATAACCCACCAGGCAGAAAAACCCGAGAATTCGTGGACCGTAACCAACGGCCACACCTGTTGACCGCAAAGAAAACGGCCAACACGTGTGGCCGTTTTTCGTAGGAGCCAGATCGATGTGTCAGTTCCACACTGCCAATTCTCAAAATCT
>CBIHQO010000197.1:0-9244 GCA_966211735.1 uncultured Schlesneria sp. | reverse complement strand
TCGGCCCAAAATCTTCGCGCCACGCGCTTCTGCATGGGCGCGATCTTCAAGGAGGACGGTGCAGGCACCCGCGCCGACGACACGCCCCGCCCGGTTCAATTCAAACGGCCGGCACCGTCGTTCTGGTTCAGCTGGGGTTTCAGCCAAATCGTGCCACAGTCCCAAGTGCAGTGTCTTGATCGGGTGGAGCGTGGTTCCCGTGGTTCCGGTAATCAGGATATCCGCATGTCCACGCAACAGGATCCGGCGAGCTTCGCCCAGGACCGTATTCGCCGATGCATCGTCCATCGTCAGCGAATTGCTCGGACCACGTGCATCAGTCGAAATGCTGATGTGACACGCTGGCATGTTGGGGAGATATCGCAACAGCCACAGCGGTTCCATCTGCCCAAGGCCTGCCTGGCCCCATTTCTCGAATTCGAAGTGCTTTGAGCCCGGCTCGCAACAGGTAAAGCATCCCTGCTCCAACGCGTCCGGTGCGCTCAACATCAGGTTCGCACCGAACTCCACGCCGAGTCGCTCGTGATTGATCTTCTCGAGATCAATCGCTGCGTGCTGCAACGCCAGGCCAGCCGAGGTCACGCCCAGTTGGATCTCGCGGCACATCGCTTTGATGTTTCTGCGCTGATCCTTCAGGTAGATCTTCTTTGCAGACTCCTCGGTAAACTCTAAGACTTCGCCTCCGACCGCGTCAGGCGCAGCAGTGGTGGGGAAGAGCTTACAGTGATGAACGCCTGAGTTTCCTGCTTCCAGGTTCTTCCAGAACGGTTCAACTCCAATACCAATTGGGCTGACGATCCCAATTCCTGTAATGACGACTTCGCGGTTTGACGTTGGCTGGTTCATTTTCTCTCAAAGTGTCGCAGGCACCTTCATCGCAGCGACTCAGGGAATCAGATCCCTCAATCAAAGCCGCGAGGTTTGGGTCCCTAGCAGAAAGGTGAGCGCAGGTGACGGCTCACGCAGAACCATCATAGGAGAGTCGAATTTTTCGGGATTTGCAACCCAGGCCACAAAGGCCGAGCAGCTTCACTAGGCGGCAATTCCCTTCTCCCTTGACTTGTCTGGAGTGAAATCGCCGTAACGGACATCACAATCGTCAGTTATGGCGGCCAACCACGAGGCAGGCATTATGTCCGCCGAATCCGAAGCTATTCGACAGCACTCGATCGACCTTGATCGACCGGGCGACGTTCGGAACATAATCCAAGTCGCAGTCCGGATCTTGATTTTCGAGGTTAATTGTCGGCGGAACCAATTGGTGCTGCAGCGCCAGGATCGAGATCACAAACTCAACCCCGCCTGATGCTCCAAGTAGATGTCCCAGTTGGCTTTTTGTGCTGGACGCACAAAGTCCGTTCTTGGCATAGTAACCGAAGACTCGCTTGATCGCGTTGGTTTCGGCTTTGTCTCCCAACGGCGTGCTCGTCCCGTGCATATTCACATAGGCGACTTCACTGGGGTTCAGGCGAGCGTCCTTCAGGGAGTCGCTCATCGCTCGTCCCGCCCCGGCACCTTCAGGAACTGGTGCGGTCATGTGCGATCCGTCGGACGACATCCCATAGCCCAGGACTTCGCCAAGAATTGTCGCGCCGCGTCGCTTGGCGTGTTCGTATTCTTCCAGGACCACAACGCCAGCACCTTCCGCCAGCACAAATCCGTCGCGGTCTTTGTCGAAGGGGCGGCTGGCAGATTCCGGGGCGTCGACTCGGGTGGACAAAGCGCCCATTCGAGCAAAACCCGAAAGCCCCATCGGGGTGATCGCGGCTTCACTGCCGCCAGTGATCATCACATCGGCCACGCCGTGCTGGATCAGGCGGAAGGAGTCGCCAATCGCATTATTGGCCGACGCGCACGCGGTTGCGACCGCGCTGCTTGGGCCTTTTAAGCCCCAGTGAACAGAAATGTTCCCACTGGCGGCGTT
Source organism: uncultured Schlesneria sp. (assembly GCA_966211735.1). Taxonomy (GTDB): domain Bacteria; phylum Planctomycetota; class Planctomycetia; order Planctomycetales; family Planctomycetaceae; genus Schlesneria. The sequence goes on along the minus strand of CBIHQO010000197.1, from coordinate 7,320 downwards.
GACCATCAGCTTGGGAATCATGAACGGCGATACACGTGACGGACCGCGATCGAACAGCTTCGCGTGCTGCTCTTCGATCTCGTTCAGGCCGCCAATCCCACTGCCGATGATCACACCGCAGAGGTACGGATCGGGTTCCGCAGCAAAGTGAATTCCACTTTGCTTGACTGCCTTCTGTGCGGCGGCGAGCGCGAATTGTGAGAACCGGTCGAGCCGTTTGGCTTCTTTTCCGTCAAAGTGATCTTCGGCGCGGAAGTTTTTGACTTCCCCCCCGAAATTCACCTTGAAATCGGAGCAGTCGAAACGCTCAAGTCGGCTGATGCCGCTCTTGCCTGCGCACAACTTCTCCCAGAACTCCGGAACATCACTTCCGAGCGCGGTGACCACCGACATCCCTGTCACGACGACGCGTCTGGCCATCCGTCACTGCTTCTCCATGATATAGTCGATCGCATTACCGACCGTCTGGATTTTGTCTTGATCCGATTCTGGAATCTGCACGCCGAATTCGTCTTCGAATTCCATGACGAGCTCTACCAGATCCAGCGAATCGGCCTTCAAATCAGCGATAAACGCGCTTTCGGGCTTAATGTCATCTTTAGGGATATTGAGCTGTTCGCTCACAATATTGATGACTTTTTCTTTGACCTCTTCAACCGACGCCACGCTGCACTCCTTCGTAGCAGATCATTCCACCCTTCCACCACGGCGCTGTCACATTCCTGCGGCAGACACCCTTACCGGACGCCATTGTCAGGCTCTGGCGGCGCGCAGCAGATATACCGCGCTCGCCCAGTTGTGTAAACCGCAGGAATCAGGCGAATTTGCGGAAAGTCATTCAGTGCTGCCATTTCCCGACTAACCGACTCCGCTTACCGATCACGATCTCTTTGCGTAATCGGGCACCATACGCTTGATAGCTGGTTCTTCGAAAATCCAGTTTGTCCTCTTGACATTACGCTTGAATACTCAGCCTGAATGTCGTATCAAATTTTGACGATCAATCGAGTCGACGACGATAATTGGTGGTTCCTTTCATTTCTCAAGCCTTCAGTCTTTGAAGCCAGGCTCGGGCCGAAGCCATGCTTCTGGTTTGTGCGTCAGTCTGAATTCCAGCATTCGCTGGGTCATTTTCTCTTTTCTTCAAGGAGTCGGCAATGCCACGTCTACATCGACGGTCGCGCGGGTTTACGTTGATCGAATTGCTGGTCGTGATCGCGATCATCGCAGTCTTGATCGCATTGTTGCTGCCCGCCGTGCAGCAAGCGCGCGAGGCCGCTCGTCGCACACAATGCAAAAACAACATGAAGCAGTTGGGATTGGCGCTCCACAACTACCACGACACCTTCTTGCTGTTTCCGATGAGCTATGGGAACGGGGTGTATGACGAGAGCGGCAGAATGGTGAGTTGGTTGTTCGGAGTTTTTCCATACATCGATCAGGCTCCGCTGTACAACTCGCTCAATTTCTCCGTCGGTGTCAACGCCACGCCGCAAAATTTGGCCGCAGCCCAGCAAGTAATACCTGCATATTTGTGCCCGTCTGACTCAACCAACGGCAATGGGAAATTGAACGGTCGCGCCAATATGAGTGGAAATTTCTATGCAGTGACGAGCTACAAGGCGGTTTCAGGGAATAACTGGGCGTGGGGAAACTATCAGTACAGCTCACCAAATGGTCGTAATGCTAATCAAACCAATGGATTGGATTTGGGAAACGGCTGGATGTGCCGGAACTCTGGCGGGAAAGTCATCGTAACAGCTATGAAGCATCTCACTGACGGAACCAGCAACGTCACGATGGTCGGTGAAGCGTTGGCCGGGCGTTGCAGTCACGACACAACATTCAGCTTCAATCACACGACGGCAACGTGCTCCATCCCGCTGAATTACTATTACAAGAACAAGACAATTGACATCAATGATTGGGGTAACAATTACTCGTTTGCCAGCCAGCATGTGGGTGGAGGCCACTTCACGATGGGTGACGGCACTGTCCGGTTCATCTCCGAAAATATTGATCTTCAACTTTATCGAAACCTGGCGTCAATTGACGGCGGTGAGACGATCGGCGAATTCTAAATCGATCCGTTTGATTGCCGGAGAACTATTCATTTCATCGTTGAGGATTCTGTTTTCATGAAGAAGTGCTGGTTTGCGTTAGCTCTCGCCGTTTGCGTGGGATGTGGTGGTGCGGATTTGAAAGCGCCGAAGGTGGCACCAGTGGCTGGCGTCATTAACTACAAAGGCGCAGGCGTCAATGATGCGACTGTGATTTTCTACCCGGAAAAAGGGCCCGCTGCAGAGGGGAAGACCGACTCAAAGGGCGCATTTCAAGTTCGTACGAATGGCCAGTTGGGGACAACGATTGGGAAAAACAAAGTCACGGTGATTACTTCTGATCAGCAGCAGAAGACATTTCCGCCCGCGGATGGGAACGAAATGAAGCTGCTTGAAAAACAGAATCGAATTCCGAAGAAGTACAACCAGGCCGAAACCACCGACCTTGTCGTTGAAATTCCGGCTGGCGGAAATAAGGAGCTCGTTCTCGATCTGACAGACTGAGGACCAACCAATCGTGCCACCCGGAGTCATTCGCGCTGGCGGAAACGACACGCAGAGGGACCGGCCGGCAATCATTCGAGTAAGACGGGTTCCCGCTGGGAGCCCGTCTGTTTTTTATCTGTGACTACTTCTCTCGCGTTCTCACGGCTTTGATTTCGCTTCGGCGTCTGCTGCCCCTTCGCGCAGCGCGATTGCCGCTTCGTGAAGAATCTCGCAACTGCGATTCATGAAGTCCATGATCACGGCCAATTCTGCCGGCGTGTAGCGGCTGGCCATCTGCTGCATGCGGGACGACAGGTCTGAGAACAAGACCCCGATCTGACTCATCCGCTCGACGATGGGGTGAACGATCACGCGTCGACGATCATTCGGGTCGGCCTGCCGCTGGACGAAGCCAGCTTTCTCCAGGCGATCCAGCACCGACGTGATGGCTCCCGTGGTCAATGATGTTCGCTGTGCCAAATCTCCCGCCGTCAGCGGGCCATCCAGCAGCAGGAAATCCAGGCACTTATGATCGGTGACATTCAGCCCCAGCCGATCGGCGACCGACTGGTGGAACATGATCGTTTCACAGCTCAGGCGACGCCCTGCCATCTGGATGGGATTGGCGTGACCTCCGCAGGGATCAGTTTTTCTTGACACAATTGGCTTTCGCAGATAATGTCTTAAAAGTCGAGATATTCGAAATTTCAGTGATCCGCCAATTGTAACGCTACGTTCACCGAGAAACGAATCGTCGTCGCAGGCGCTTCCAGATTGTAAGGATTGCGTGAGCCTGCGTCCTCGTTGAGCTTGAATTGATCGGGAATGTGACTTGGACGAATTCGAGCCTGTTCGCGTCCGAGGGTCGATCGGGACATTTGCAAGGGATTGAGTATGAGCGAAACAGTCAATGCTACGGAATCGCCGGCGGCAAGCACCACCAGTTCCAGCGGCGCCTCGCTATCGCGGCCCCAATTGAAGCTTCTCGTTCCGACTCTCGTTCTGATCATCTATTGGGCCGTCACGGAAGCCAGTTATCGCCTTGAAATGGGGATGTTCTATCGATTCATCACCCGCATGATCGTGCTGCTGTTGTTTCTGCTTCGTGGCTGGTGCCGTGGGCCATCCTGCGACGGGAACCTTCGCCACAGCAATGATGGGCTTGCCCATCGTGATCACGCTGTCGATTGCCTGGTTATGGCTCACACGACAAAGTCGATTCACCCTGGAATTGGCCGGCATAAGTGTTGCCTGCGTCGCCGTCTTCGGCACGATTTCGTTGTTACGCTGGGATGGGATGGATGGTCGTCAGCGAGCGCTCCTCACTTGGCGTTGGACACCGAATCCCGAAGAGCGATTTCTGCAACAAGCCTCGCAGCCCCCCGCAGTGGTCGCTGCGAAGACGGCAACGGACCAACCCGTTTTAGAGGAATCCGCCGAGGACTGGAGCAGCTTTCGAGGTGGCAATCGCGAGGGCGAAGTGCGCGGCGTCCGATTCAGTGATTGGAATCAATCGCCCCCCAAAGAAGTCTGGCGTCGACGCGTTGGACCGGCCTGGTCCAGCGTCATCGCGATTGGCGACTACCTTTTCACCCAGGAACAGCGCGATAAACGAGAAGCGGTTGTCTGCTACGACGCTGCCACAGGACACGAAGTCTGGGTTCATTCGCCCGACGGTTCCGCCGACCGCTTCGAAGATTCGCTGTCGGGAACGGGACCTCGAGCGACTCCGACATTCCACGAGGGCCGAATCTATGCCTATGGAGCTAAGGGGAGTCTTGATTGCCTGGACGCGATGACCGGCAAATCGCATTGGGCCAAATCGCTATTCGCAATCACGGGAGCCGCTGTGCCGCAATGGGGCTCGGCCACTTCACCAGCAGTCATTGACGACAAGGTTCTCGTATTTGTCGGTGGCAAGCAGGGAAACAGCCTGTTGGCACTGGACCGCAAAACGGGTGACCAACTTTGGCAGGCCGCTGGCGGAACGACCAGCTACAGTACGCCCCAGGTGATGACAATCGCCGATCGCCGCCAGATCGTCATGCACGACGATGCTGGCCTTCGCGGGCTGCAGATTGAAGATGGCAAAGTGCTGTGGGATCACCCCAGTCCGAATGCAGGATCGTTCCAGCCCATGCTGCAACCGCATCTGCTCGACAACGATCGCTTGCTGGTGAATTGGGATTCGGGATTGCTGTGCTTGAAAATCTCTGGCACGGACGACAAATGGCAAACCGAACCACAGTGGACGTCAAACCGCATGAAGCCCTCGTTCAATGAATTCGCGATCCACAAGGGCTACATCTATGGTCTGGATGACGGCATCCTGGCGTGTGCCGATTTGGAGAAGGGCCAACGCACCTGGAAGCGAGGCCGTTATGGGTTCGGTCAGATGCTATTACTCCCTGAAATCGACGAACTGCTGGTCCTCAGCGAACAGGGCGAAGTCATTCGCGTCGCTGCTGACCCCAAGGAGCTGCGAGAACTCGGCCGGTTCAAGGCGATCGAAGGGAAGACCTGGAATCACCCGATGCTGGCTCATGGCCGTCTGATCGTCCGTAATAGCGAAGAAATGGCCTGCTTCGAGATTATCGAGCCGCTCTCGACTGCGAAGGTAGAGTAAATAACCCTGGCGACGGTGATCGTTTTGGATTGGATGTGTGGTGCCACGGCACCCATGCTCACCATTCTGGTGATGACTATCGGGGAGATAGACTGTTTGAATCGGAAGAAGCATGATGCGGGAGTGGCATAGTACCACTCCCGCATCAGCGCCCGAATGAATGACACAGTGGTCAGTCGCGGCATGTCCCAGCAGGTCGGAGATCGGCGTCCTGCCAATCTCGCTGCTGGTCTCTTCGAACGCATCCATGCACTCGAGTTTCTGCCGCGTTGGCACTGGGCGAACCAGTCCAGAGAACCGCAGTATGGTGACAAGCTTTCGGGAACGGTATCGGGATTTCCCTTAGAGTGAACTCGATAATTCCTGACGCTCTTCGCCGACGAGTGCCCGTCCCTCCATCATGCCCGCTCAGGTGAGAATCTCAGCAAATCATCGGACGGTGTGGACCGACGATTTCCATTACCGAACCGATGGTTCGAAGTTGAATCAACGCGACGATGCCGTGATGTCATACTTCGCGCGAGACCAGGCCCGTGCGCATGGCATAGCGCACCAAGCCTGGGATGTCGTGAATCGCGAGGCGGTCCATGAGTTGAGCACGGTGTGTTTCGACAGTCTTCACGCTGATTCGCAGGTCGCCCGCGATCTCCTTGGTTGATCGACCCTCCGCGATCAATTGCAGGATCTCAGTTTGTCGCGGAGTGAGTTGCGTCCCTTTTGGGGTGGGCTTTCCATTCATCAAATCGACGTAGTCGCCCATCATCATCTTCGAGACGGCAGGGGTCAGATAAGTCTCGCCTCGGGCGACTGCCTTAACGGCAAACTCAAGTTCTGCGGCTTCGGCATTCTTCAGCAGGTATCCAGCCACACCATTCTGAATAGCCTGGCCAACGAAGTCTTCGTTGGTATGCATCGAAAGGATGATGACGCGGACCTCGGGATAGTCGACGCTGATCTTCGACGCGGCCATCAGTCCGTTCATGTTGGGCATCGAGATGTCCATCAGCAGGACATGCGGCCGCAAGGTGTCGACCAGTTCCAAGGCCTCGCGTCCGTCATTGGCTTCGCCCACGACCTCAAATTCTGAGATCGCCTGCAGCAGCGAACGAACTCCGGCACGCAATAACGTATGGTCGTCCGCGATTAAGATTCGAATGGTGGACATGAGGCATCTCAAGAGGTGAATATCTGAACAGTCTTACGTGGCTGTCCACGGTTGCCAAGCGTAAAATGCGTGGCGACCTCTTGAGTGATGTCGATTTTAGATGCGGTGGCTGGTCAAAAACTGACCCAGTCGAAGACTTTTACTGGCTATCGTTAATCGACTGGCAATCGACTTTTCGATCAATCCGCTTCATCAAGCCTTTCAGAACCTTGCCCGGCCCCACTTCGTAGAATGGCCCGGCTCCCTGTGCCAGTAACGAGCGGATGGAGTCCTCCCACAGCACCGGCTGAGTGACCTGGCGCACCAGCACTCGTCGGATGTCGTCTGGATCGGTATGCACGCCGGCATCAACATTGGAAATGACCGGTATTCTTGGCGTGGTCAGCGTCACGCTCTCCAACACCGCTGCCAGTTTCTCGCAAGCAGACTCCATCAGTGGCGTGTGGAACGCCCCTGCGACAGCGAGCGGGATCGGCTTGCCCCCGGCTTGCTCAATCAGTTCTGCAGCTCGACTGCAGGCGGCTTTCTCGCCGGAGAGCACGGTGTTGCCGGGGCACAGATAATTGGCGATCCAGATCCGTCCGGCCGACGCGGCATCCAGGCAAACGACATCGACTTTGGGTCGTTCCAGCAACAACGCGCTGACCATTCCCGAAGGAGTCGCATCGGCCGCGGCCTGCATGGCTTCGCCGCGGACTTTCACCACGCGGACGCCGTCATCGAAGCTCATCGCTTCGGCGAACACCAATGCGGTGTATTCACCCAAGCTGAGTCCAGCGGCGAATTTGCAGTCGGCCGCCACCTCGGGCTTCTCGGCCTTCAACATCTCCAGCGCCGCCATGCTGGTGACGAACAACGCTGGCTGGCTGATGACCGTGGTATCCAGTCGCTCGGCTGGTCCCTCGAAGCAAAGCTGAGCCAGATCGTAGCCCAGGATTTCGCTGGCGCGGCTGTACAACTCACGGGCAGCCGGGAATCGCTCG
>CBIHQO010000196.1:0-9250 GCA_966211735.1 uncultured Schlesneria sp. | reverse complement strand
GACGGTTCATCAGGGAATTGCGGTCTACGGCAACAAGGGTTCGACCGACCAGCACGCTTATGTGCAACAACTGCGAGACGGTATCCCCAACTTCTTCGCGACGTTCATCCAAGTACTGAAGGACCGCGACCTCGATACCGACGATCAGGGCGAACTGTCCGAGTTTGACTTCGAAGTGGAACCGGGAATCACCTGCGGCGACTACCTGCAAGGTTTCTTGTTGGGAACTCGCGAGGCACTCTACGACAGCGGTCGCGATTCGATCACGATCTCGGTTTACGAAGTCGACGGCCGCAGCATCGGTGCCTTGATCGCGCTCTACGAACGCGCCGTCGGTCTCTACGCCGAACTGGTCAACATCAATGCCTATCACCAGCCGGGTGTCGAAGCGGGTAAGAAGGCGGCGGCTTCAGTCCTCGATCTGCAGTCCCGTTTAGTGGCTCACCTCAAACAGGTCGACGAGCCGCAAACAGCCGAACAGGTCGCGGCCGCGATCGGGATGCCGGACCGAACCGAATGGGTCTACAAACTGTTGCAGCATCTCGCGGCAAACATCGGCCGCGGCATCGATCACGTCGACGGTGACACGCCCGAGACCGCGACGTTTCGCGAAGTGATTCACGAAGAATAATCAGCGTATCTGGATGCCACAGAATTGGGCCAATAAGGCCGCCTGGCGTGGTGAGTCAAGCATGTTGTTGCCAAACGGGATCAGCAAATGACACCAGGAGGCGCTGAAGCGACGCGACCTCGAATCTTTCCACCGCCGGACAGAATCGACAATGGCTATGTAATTGCGGTGACAATGGCTGCAATGACGCTGATCGTACCCGTCCTCATGCGCGCCCTGTTGTCCGATTTCGTCCCGGTGCTGAAGGTCATCTCGTTTTTCGGATTGTGTGTTCTTTGCTTGCTATGTCCCACAGGAGTATTGATTCAACTCAGCCGTAGGCAAATCGTGCCATCGATTCCAATGTTGCCTTGTTGGATAGTCTCAAGCATTTGGGCAACCATCATTGCGCTGGCGCTCTGTTTTGCGGAACGTTATTGACGTGGCATGCCACTCAACTGATCACTCAGACTTCTTCGCGGCTGATTCGTCGACGATGCAGTACAGGTGTTTCTTGCCTCGTAGGAACAACTCGCGACCCACGATGGCGGCCGAGGCCGAGAAGACATCGTCCAGATGATTCAATGCGAGCGTTTTGGGCTTGTCGTTGTGGCTGAGGACAATCGTGTTGCCGTCCAAATCCGTCACGTACACGCGACCGCCTCCGCCGACTGGGGACGCATAGATGTTGCCGATGCCCCCCAGGCGAATCGGGCCCGGGTTGTCTTCCCCCGTCTGCGCGGTTACTCGCGACAAGATCCCTTGATAGTGGGTCAGAAAGTACAACGCATCGCCGTATAGCAGCGGTGAAGGAACATAAGGGGTGCCGCGACTTCGAGTCCACGCGATGTGATTCGAATCGGTGATGTCACCACGAGCACGATCGATTCGAATCGCCAGGAACGCGCGCTTTTCATAGCTGCTACCGGCGAACAGCATGCCGTCGGCTGCGACGGGTGTCGCCACGATGTTCGATGACAAACCGCCGCATTCCCAGATCACGGTGCCGGTCACAGGGTTATAAGCGCGGATGCGATTCGTCCCGGCGACAATCAGCAGCGCCTGGCCATCGTTTTCGACCAGAATAGGCGAGGACCACGATGTCTCTTCGTCGCGATCAACCTTCCAGATGCTTCGTCCGGTTCGCTTGTCGAAGGCGGAAACAAAGCAGGGGCCGTCCTGATCCCAGTTGATGAAGACGTTGTCGCCATACAGCACGGGCGACGCACTCTCGCCATGCCCATGTTTCGTCTGCATCTCACCCAGTTGCCGCTGCCATTTGACTTCGCCGTTCATGTCCAGGCAATGCAGTCCATGCGAACCAAAAAACGCATAGACATGCTCGCCATCCGTCACGACCGAATTCGAAGCAAGGCTGCCGGTGTAATGTCCCCCTTCGTGCGGCAGTTTCTGATGCACCGTCTTCTGCCACAGGATCTTGCCGTCGCGTCGATCAATCGCCAGCACGGCGAACTCATGTCGTTGCGTCACCGCTTCGCCGTCATGAGTCCCCGGCGCGGTACTCCGCTTGGGTGGCAGGGCTTCACCATAGGGAATCGCTGTGGTGAGAAAGATTCGCTGACCCCAGACGACGGGTGTCGAATGTCCCTTTCCCGGTAGAGCCACCTTCCAACGAATGTTCTTCGTTTCGCTCCATTCGACAGGAGGATCCGCATTCGGTGCGACACCGGTTCCCTGTGGCCCGCGCCACTGCGGCCAATCCTGATCGCCATCCGCAAACGCAGCGGTGACGCAGATCAGCAGCAGTGATCCGGCCAGCAGGATTCGTGGCAGTCGCTGTACCATGACATGGACTCACCAGAGCGTTGGGACTGATGCAATAGGTGCCACGATTGTGGAGACTCGTCTGTCTAGTGCAAAGGCCCGTTTCCACCGAGATGAACTCGGTGGGGATTGTCGGATTTGACGAAGCTGATTTCCCCCCTTCGAGCTTGTCTCGATGGATACGGGCCTATGCACTACTAATAACTAAGTCGTCTCTTTCACCGGGGCTTGATTCGCATACTGCTCGCCGCGGATGAGGTAGTCTTCAGACTCGGCAAAGCTCGTCGGATCGCAATAGCAGTCCATCGCCAGCCACCAGGCTCGAGCATACCGAAACAAGAACAGCGGCAGGATGATGCAATAGGCAATCAGTGGCGGTGCCAGAACTTGATTGCTGAAGCCGGCACCGAAGTGAAGTCCCATGTACATCGCCGTCATCGACAGTGCGATGATCCCGTAGTTGACATAGGCCGAACCTAGGAAGTAGCCGGGGGCTCGTTCGTAGCGCAGGCCGCAATGCGGGCATTTGGCGTGCATCACAAACCACTTCTTAAACAACGGCGCCTCACCGCAACGAGGGCACTTCAGCCGCAGGGCTCGCGAAGCGGCCGTGCTGTAGGTGATGGGAAGCATATTTAGATCCTGGCAAAGGGGCCTCGTTGTCGTGATTCAATGCAGCGTTGTTGGATTCTATCGCCTGCCCTTCATTGTAGAATGCTTTCGGATAAAACAGCGCGCCGCTTCTTCAAAGTGGGAATTTCGCTTCGCTTTCTTAGGACTGATTCTCGATGAGTATTCTGGATCGATTCCGATTAACGGGAAAACGACTCTTCATTACCGGCGGCAGCCGAGGTCTGGGCCGCGAAATGGCGCTGGCCATTGCCGATGCCGGGGCCGATGTCGTGCTGGTCGGCCGCGAAGAGGAGAGCTTGAACGCCACCGCCGAAGACATTCGCCGCTTCGGCCGCACCGCGACCCCCATCATCGGTGATGTGGGCGAGACGACCGAATGCGAATCGATCTGTCACCGCGTACTGAAAGATCATGGTCCGATTGACATCGTGATCAATAACGTCGGCGGACGTCGGATCAGTGAGCAACTGGAAGATCAGACGCTGGAGCAATGGCAGCAACTGATGGACCTGAACCTGACCAGCACGTTTCTGTGCATGAAGCATTTCGGCGGAGCGATGATCAAGCGAGGGCAGGGGGGACGCATCATCAACGTGGCGTCGATCTCGGCCATGGTCGCCAACCGCGGGATCGGTGGCCGCAGCTATGAAACCGCGAAAGGAGCAGTCGTTCAGCTCACGCGTTCGGTCGCCGCCGATTGGGCCGGCCACGGGATCACGGTGAACGCGATCTGTCCCGGCGGTTTCATGACTGCACCCAATGTTCGCTGGTCCAACGAACGTCCCGATGTGATGTCACGCTTTCGCGAGATGATCCCGCAAGGAGACTTCGGCCAGCCGGAAGACCTGGGTCCGCTGGCCGTCTACCTGGCCAGCGACGCATCACGCTATATGACCGGTGCCGCACTCGTGATCGACGGCGGATACACCTTGTGGTAGCCGGTCACCTGGAAACATGGAGTCGGGGTATCCGATCGGAATTCGTTCCAGCAACGTCTCGCCATAGATGGCATCAAGCTGCAAAGGTTCAAAGTGGGCTAGCCCCAGGAAGCAGTGACAGGATCGATTGGGGCAGGGGCGTGGTTGCAGGTTGCTTTCCCACTGCGCGTCGTTGATGTTACCAATCACCTCATCGACGAAATGACAACGCCGCATCGCTCCTGCGCCATCGACAGTGAAGCTGGTTGACCCAGTACGACAAGGCAATCCAATGGTTCGCTGCTGGCGGCTGGTGGTTGGGTATTGCGGGTCGATGGATGACAGAAAGTCGACTTCGCGATCGGTGTAGGGTCGCTTGCGAGGTTTCTGGGGGTTGATCCACAAATAAATATCGGCCGGCAGGGCCTCGCGAAGGCGGGCGATCTCAGCAAAGAACTCGGGGACTGCGACCATGCCGACCGATAATCGCACTCCCGCGTCGTGAACTCGCTTGACCTTGCGAATGAACTGGTCGAGCCTGGCTTCGGTCGGATGATACGTCGCCCAGAGAGCCACTTTGGTACGATCGCAATCGTTCAGCCAACTCAATCCGTACGACAAGTTCGTCTGCGCCGCGACGGATTCCAGATGCTCCAGCTTCGACAAGCCGCAGATGGTGTGGCGGTACCATGATCGAACGAGGGCCTCGCCCCAGGGGGTGAACAGCACCCGCCAGCGATGTGTCGTTTCCGCGGTGATCCACCGTTCAAAGCTCTCAAGGCCGATTCGATCCTTGGCCAGCATCGCCGCGGAATCGACTCGCTTGGCGAATGGGCAGTACGTGCAGCCGTAGTTGCAACTGGCGAGCTGACCGCGATAGAGCACCGAGTAATTCATAGCCGAATAAACTCACGCAGCCGGTTTCGGACCGAATCGGAATAGAGCAGGGGGCCGATGACATCGGAATTCTCACGCCCGGCGTCGGTCAGCGTCAATTGCTCCGCATCCTCATGGACCCAGTCGCGAGCAAGCAACTGTCGCAGTTGTGGGATGTCCGATCGAGCGTGCGTTCCAAATCGAGTGAAGTAAGCCCGCAGATCGAATCCATCTGCTTGCAGCAGACTGAGGATTACGAGTCGGCGGCGCTGCTCTTCGTCCGAGAGGCGAATGCCGTGTGTCGCCAGGCTGAGTTCCTGATCGGATTGAGCAATCCAATCGCGCAGGATGACCCGGATGCCTGCTTGCGTTACGGCGAACCGGGTCGCGTAGTGCAGTGACTGCGTGTACGAACGGGCGCCGCAGCCAAGCCCCACTGTGCCATCTCGAGTACACGTGAATGTGGTGTTGCGAACCGAACATGTCTGCTTGCGAAAACAGCGCATCGAGATCTGATCGTATCCTTTCTCGCGCAGCAGATCGCGGCCAGCTCGGTACAGATCCAGGCGATGTTCCGCCGCTTGATGTCGCGTGCGGGCCAATCCCGTTTCAGGGCGGACATAGAGTGGATACAGGAAGAGTTCTTCCGGTTGAAATGCCAGCGCCGATCGCAATGACTGCAACCAGGATTCACAGGTCTGTTCGACAGAGCCGTAGATCAAATCGATGTTCAGGATCGGAAAGTTCAGTGAGCGGATTGTCTCCAACGCGACCGTGACTTGAGAGCGTTGTTGAGGTCGACCGAACAGGCGCGTATCAGATTCGAGGAACGATTGGACACCCAGACTGATCCGCTCGATGCCGTGGTCGGCCAGAATGCTCAATCGTTCGCGAGTCGCCGTGGCAGGCGAAGTTTCGACCGAAGTCGGAATCGCGGATAGCACGATCGGATACGTGTCGGAAATGGTGGTCAACAGACGACTGAGGTCCCGCGGTGAAAGATACGTCGGCGTGCCACCCCCCATTGCAAACATCGCAAATCGAGCACGCGGCAGTTCACCGCGAACGATGCGCATCTGACGGAACAACGTTGCGAGATACGCCGACAGTGCGTCCTCGTCCGGTTGAGATTGGGTGAACAGATTGCAGAAGCCACATCGCATCTCGCAATACGGAATGTGGACGTACAGCCCCAATGCTTGCTGATCATCGTCCTGCCAGACATCGGCAATCGGAATCGGCGGTTCAAATCGGCGGTAGGATGATTTGTGCGGATACGAATACGCATACGAGACGAGCGGCTCGGCTTCATCGACGACATCGATTGCAGGTGCGGCATCGTTCACGGCTGTGAGTCCCAGGTGAATTCCGCGTAGGGCACGGTCCAGACAGCAGGATGCCCCACTCGATGGCCAGTGTATCCGTCGTCGCCAAATAGTGTGCCATGATCCGACATCAGATACGCCTGGCCACCGCGTCCCCGCTGACGCAACGATTCGAACAACGGAGGTAAGTGACGATCGACGTAGGCAAGCGCCGCCACTTGAGACTCGGTTGAATCCGTTCGCGCCCCTTTGAGATAGAAGTGCGTCGGTGAGTGCGTGGCAGAGACGTTGATGAATAGAAACAGCGGCTGATCGGTCGGTGCGGCAACTATCGATGTGACGGCTTGCCGGACTTGTTCGCGCGTGGAATGAAGTTCGCTGACCGCGAATTCCGGTCGCCATTCGCTTTCATCGAACAACGACGGAAAGACCGATCCTAGCGGATTGAGCTTATTGAAGTAGCCCACTCCACCGATACAGATCGTGTGATAGCCGCGCTGCTTCAGGCCGGTCACAATGTTGTCGCCTTCCAGAACACAGGTCTCGCGGTTGATGGAATGGCTGCCAGCGAAACGCAATGCGAATGGCCGAGGATGGTGACCTGGAGCAATCGGCGTGGGCCAGAACCCGGCAAAGAAGGCCGCGTGCGCCGCATAAGTAAAGCTGCCGGGGGAATGCCGCGCTTCCCAACCGTCTAAATGATCGGGTGTGAGATTGGTTCCAGGTTCTTGTGCCACCGGTTTGGAGTCTTCGGAGAACCAGTCTCTTCGCGCGGATGAGCGCGCACGGTGATTCAAGAGGAGACTCTGGAGAAAAGGTGTCTGGCCATCGCGCCACGCCTGTTGCGCCACATCCAGGCGCAGCGCGTCTAGTGTGATCATCAAGAGATCCGCATCACCGATAGCAGGGCTGCTCATGTCAGACTTGGCATCCCGCGCACGTGCGCATTTGGGCGTCGTAAGTGGTTTCACCCTCGTGGAGTAGCCCCGGTAAGTTATCGCCGAACGCATTGGCCTCCAGCACGACACAGCGTTTGCGACAGGGCCGAACCAGCAGGTCCATCCCCAGGTACCCATCGCTGATGTGCGCGGCTGCTCGTTCGGCAAGCTGCAGGACACTGGGCCAGGCGTCACCCAGATGGTCGGCCACGTCCTGGCGATCGATTCGAACGGCGTCCAGATTCAAATTACTAAAAGGCGAATCGTTGGCGCGGCCGACGACGTGATGAGCCACTCCGCCGATGGTGACGATGCGTAAATCAAACGGCTTGCCATGCCAGCGCGCTTTCGGCAGCCAATCTTCGACGACGATCTCTTCCATCGCCAAGGTGTCGACCAGCCAGGCAATTTCAAATTCGCGATTCAGCTGGCGCGGCCGCTTGGATACGAATAGTCGCGGCCGGCCGGCATGCCATTCGACTTCGACCGTCGTGATCGCCCGCACGAGATCTCCGCGCCATTCCAGTGCGACGGCTCCCATGGCCGAGAAGCCGTACCGCAGTTTGATGAAGACGCGCGCATGGTTGTCAGTGATGGTCGACCGGATTTGACGATACGTCTTGATGCCTGGATAGCTCGGCGCGATCGGTAGGTCTGCTGCGGCCCAGCGGTCAAGGCACGTCTGTTTGTCAAACGCTGTGGCGACGGCCTCGGGGGTATTCATCCACCGGATTTGCTTCTCCTGCCAATTGGTCTGTATCGACTGCAGGACTTGCTGAAAGCCCAGGTACCACTGCAAGGGGTGAATCATCTCGCCGCGACCGAACGACAATTCGTCGATGGTGCCTTCGCTAATGGGCCTCCGGCAGGACTGCTCCATGGGAGCAATCCCTGCCTTCAGGATGTGACGAGCGACGAGTGGGCTTTCCCCCGGTGATTCGAGGCGCACCAGGGTCTCATCGTCCTGGGGAAATTGGACGCTGTCCCGATCCTGATACGAGACGACTCTGGCATCAAACCCGTGGCGTTGTGCCGCATGCAGCAACAATGGCATCCGACGAGACTGCGGATCTCCGACGATCACCAAATCGCGTCGATCGTCACTCCGCATGAAGGATCGGCCTCCATTCGTCGTCGGCATCCTTGGCGTCGCTGGCATCCACTTCGCATGCAAGAGCCGCTTTCAATTGGCTGACGGCCGCTTCGCTGCAGTAATGGTGTGAGATGTTCAAACGCTTCAGGTTCTTATAGTCGGCCAGCGCCTGCAGCGACGCGATCCCCGTGTCTTCCAGATTCCCACCGGACAAGTCCAGAATCTTGATCCGCTCGACGATCGGCGAGTTCACCACGACGGGGGCAATATCGTTCACAATCTCACTGTTCATCAGGCCCAGGAACTGCAGCTTGGGATACAGTCGACCCGACAAAACAGGTTGGAGATCCTCGGGGGAGCCGTCGAAGCCGTATCCGCCGTCTCCCAGCATGAGTTCCAGATGTTCGAGATTTGGGAAATCACACAGGAAGATCTCTCGCAGGACTGACCTTTCCAAACCGCCCGTTTCGATGGCCAGTTCTCGCAAGCTTGAGTTCTGGACGCGTGAAAAGTGCAGGCCTTCACCGCCTCGAATCCTGAGCGTCTGCAGCTTCGGATAGGCACTGAGGATGGGACTGACATCCGACTGCTTGATCCACGAGATTTCGCATTCTTCGTAAGTCATCTCGCCGATGAATAGCGCTTGCAGTGCAGGCAACTTAGGTGCCGCGGCGACCAGATCCGCGACCAACCCCTCCGAGGAGTCTCCTTCGCAGGCACCTGACCAGGCCCCAATGATCAAAGTCGTCAGCTTGTCGACCCCGTCACATTCCAAGAGTGCGTCGAGGCGATCTTTGACCGAGACCTCATCCTCGTATTCTTCGCGCAGGCGGTAGGCGACACCTGGACCCTGCCATTGATCGACGTCATTGAAATCGACGATGGTCAGTCCGTTAAACTCTTCGAGCGACTCGGTGAACATTCACTTTTCCTTTGACGTCGGAAGATGAAAACCGGCTGTGGGGTGCATGGAGTCTTCGGAACGCCCCCTGCGTTAAGAGATTACAAATAAGGTGGGTTACGAAGACAGCACGCACCCGACCGGTCAGTGTTCGATGATTGGGTCGTACTGC
>CBIHQO010000195.1:0-9270 GCA_966211735.1 uncultured Schlesneria sp. | reverse complement strand
GGGCAGCAAGCGGTTAGGCGATCTGACGGTCACGAATGCTCACAATGTCACCGAGCAGGCGGGAATCACGGCGACAAGCCTGGTCCAATCCGCCGGAAATGGCACGACAACGCTGAATGGAGCTGTGAATACGAACTCATCGATCGGGGTCGCCCTGACGACGAATGTGATCACGGTCAACAACAACATTGCGACGACCGGCACCGGCGGAGTGACACTGACAAATGCGGGCTTGCTCACCCTGAATGGCAATATCGCTTCCGACGGGGCAGTGACACAGAATGGTGCCGGAGCAGTGAGCGTCACGTTGCCCGTCGCTGGCACGCGATCCATCACGACGACCGGCGATGCCGTCAGCTTCCTGCGAGCGACAACGCTGAACGGTTCGGCTGGAACTCTTTCGATCAATACCACCGCAGGTGGAAATGTCGCTGGCGGTAATGTGACATTCAGCAGCACCATTGATGCAACCAATGCCGCACCCAATGCAGAGGATCTCCAAGTCACCGCGGGCACCTTGGGAGACGTGTTGCTTGGTGGCTCAGTTGGTGCAGTCACACGTCTGGGTGATGTTGTGATCACCTCCGCACGCAACGTGACCGAAAACGGCGGCTTGGAATCAGCGAGCTTCACTCAATCCACGGGAACGGGACTAACAACGTTCAATGGCGCAGTGGATACCACTGCCTCCGCCGGAGTTCAGGTGACGACCGGAGCGATCACCGTCAACAACATCGTCAGCGCTACGAATCAGATCACGATGACCGCTTTGAACACGAACGGAAACATCAACCTCAATTCAACACTCCTCACGACACAGCCTGCAGGAACCGTGACCCTCACAGCCACTCAGGGTGGAATTGTGAATGGTGCGGCGGCCAACGTGGCCAACGTCATCTCAGATTCTCTCGTGATGCAGACCACGCGAGGAATCGGTAGTGCCGGCAATTCCCTGCTGACGCAAGTCGCGACGCTCGCCGCTCACAATACCGGATCTGGCAACATCCGCGTTGACAATATCGGCGGTCAACTGCTGACGATCGGGACAATCGGCGGCGTCAGCGGGATCGTGAATGACGGTGCGGCCATCGGGAATATCGTGGTGACCAATACCGGTTCCATCGCGGTGTCGTCGTTCTCATCGCCTTCCAATGGTCCAGTCACGAATTCCACCGGTGGCAGCATCACACTGATGACCAGGGGAGGCGCGTTTGACATCACCGTCAACTCGCCGATCACCGCTTCGGGTGGAAGCGGGAATATCACTCTCAGTTCCGGCCACAACGTTGTCGTGAATGACACAGGTGTTACAAATGACATTTCGGCCACAGGTAATGGCACAGTATTTCTGACCGCAGCGAACAGCGTTGTCTTAGGAAGTCAAAACCCGAACACAACGCCGGATGCGACACAGCATACGGTGCCAAATGATGTCGTAATCCAATCGGGAACTGGCAGCATCACCAATACGTTGCCACTGGTGTACAACATCCAGGCTCCACAACTCGGTGCTGATGGAGTCTTGACGATCAGCGGCGACTTCGGCCGGCCGGGCGAGCACAATTTCACCGTCACGATCTACTGGGGCGACGGCACGTCAACGACCCAGGTGTTTGCTAATCCAGGCCATTTCTCGTTCTCACATGCCTATACACGAAATCCCAATCAGGGCGATCAGTCGGCCCCGATCTTGATCAACGTCCAGGTGGCTCACGATCCCCATGTGGTGCTGACGGCACCGAATGTGAACACCACTACGCAGTCCGTCCCCGATGTCGGTGTTCCCTCGCCGCCACCCGTGCCAACGCCAAACATCAATGCGGACCTCAGCAGCGCGATTTACAATTCGCAAGACCCGAATTACGCCGCGCTCCATAGCCCGAATTCCAAAATCGTCCTGGCAACCGGCAACGTCACTAATCCCGGAACAGTGGTCTTTCAGGACATTTCGGTACGGGCGACAGCGGTCCCTGTTCCCGGCGAGGGACTGTCAACGTTTCCCTTTGATGTCACCCCGGCCGTCGCGTTGCTGCAGTTTCCTGAACAGACCGCGGCGATCGACGTGCTTGGCGTTGCGCCGCAGCAGATATCTCAGCAGGATACTTTGCGTCTCGAATTGATCAGTGCCGACGAGGGTATTGCGGCGGAGCGACAGGTGATTCTCGAAATCATTCGAGCCGATGGCTCGATCGAGCGAATCCGTCTCGATGAGGATGTGCTGGACGATTTGATGAAGACGGTTTCTGATCTGCCCGATGGACGGTATCGCTTCCTGTTGCTGGAACCGGGGGAATCGCGGCTAAGAACCCTGCTGGACCTGTTCGAAGTGCGTCAGGGGAAGATCGTTGACGAGAATGATACGGGCGATCGTCCACCGTCGTCCGGTGCTCGGCCTGTGAAACCATCGCCAAATGACGCCCCGGCCGACGCCGAAGAAGCAATTCGAAATGCTCATGCACCCATGGTGACCTTGGAGAAACCTCAGCATCCCGAGTTCGAAGTGCAGACGGACTCCCAAGTGATCTCCGCCACTTTCATGGAAGGTTGGAAGTCAATGTCGGCGCGCCGAGCCTGGAAGCAAGCGGAACGACTGACGGAAGAAGTGTTCGATCAGTCGGGGCAGGCCAGTTCCGCTGTGACAGGCGATGGCACTCCGCTTCAGGCCACCGCCGCTGATGACGCAGGTAGTGTCCATGCCAGTGCAGGGGCGGCTGTGGTGATGGGGGTCGTCGCCACCGGATTGGCTGGCTCGCGTACCGGAATCAGGATCACTGAAGAAGCAACCGCGAGATTTGGTCGAGCGGCTCGTCTGTTCAGAAAACTTGGCGACAAACCAAAGTGACGTGTCGGTCAGGAATCGTCACGGTTTTGAAAAAGAGGCGCCAAGGCGGGCGACAAACACACAAGAGGAAAACGCTCCTGTGTGTGGAGACTTAAGATGATTAAATGTCCAAGTTGCGGCAAAAAAGTTCTCGGCGAAGATCTGCTGTCGGGGGTGTGCTCGCATTGTCGGCATCGTTTGTCCGCCAGCGACTCTGCAGCAGGCTCGGGCGATATCATTGCCACAATTGCCACCGAGTTGAGCCAGGATGACATCGAGGGGCCTGCGCCGATCGATTCCGTAAGCGGTGGCGTATCGGGATTTCAGCAATCGTCATCCGCCGTGGCAGCTTCGTCAGCGAACCTCGATTCGTCTGCCAATGACCAGACAATTCAATCAGATGTGTTTTTTGGGGAGTCCGATCCGGATATCGAAATCCCCTCCGGAAAGCATTCCCACGAGATTCAACGGCCCGATACGAACGCCGATAGCGGATCGATCGACGCCGACGATTTCAGCGATCACCGAACTCTCGCCTCCGCAGAATTTGGCTCCGCCGACAATTCCGCCACCGTCGATTCGGTAGAGATTTCCGAAGCGGATCGCTCGGATAGGACGTACGTCAATGACGACGCCGAGAATCACGATCCTGAATCCGCTTTCAAGACGATGATGGGGGATTTCCAAGACGACAGGGACAGTGCAGAAGCGTCGGATGCAGACGATGGGGGCAAGACATATGTCTCCGATGAATCTGTTGCCTCTGACGATCCCGAAGCATCCGCCAGAACGATGATCAGCGACTCGTTCGAAGCTGTCGGCTTGCAGCATGGTGCGGCGGACAAGACCTTCGTCGCCGAAGAGATTGCTGAAGCACTGCTGAGAACAGTGGAATCGGTCTGGGGCGATCCAGAGTCGATCGACAACGTCAAACCCAATATGACGCTGAAGGCGAAGGAGGCGCGGGAGGTCAAATCGCCGAAGCAGACGCTCATCATCAAAACCAAAACCTTCGCGGATGTGCAAAAGGGAGGAGTTGTTCTCGATGGGGAAGAGCCTGAGTACGAGTTAATCAAGATTCTTGGCGAAGGAGGAATGGGTGTCGTGTACGACGCCCGACAGACGTCGATTGACCGGAACGTCGCCGTCAAGATGCTGAAGCCCGCAACCGCCGGCAATGAAAAGCAGCGTGCCAAATTTCTGGCGGAAGCCGTCGTCACTGGCGACTTGGACCACCCCAATATCGTTCCGATTTATGACGTGGGCGCGAACTCCAAGGGAGCACTCTTCTACTCGATGAAAAAAGTGCAGGGAACGCCCTGGCTGAAGGTCATCCAGAAGAAATCCCTGCAGGAAAACATCGATATTCTGATGCGGATCGCCGATGCCGTTGGCTTCGCTCATGCACGCGGGATCGTGCATCGTGACTTGAAACCCGAAAACGTGATGCTCGGTGAATTCGGCGAAGTGCTGGTGATGGACTGGGGATTGGCTCAAGCATCGCGGACGTTTCGCAAGTCGCGCAGCATCACCGAAACAAACACGATGGGCGGTACGCCGGCTTATATGGCCCCGGAAATGGCCACGGGTCCGATCGACAAGATCACCCCGGCCAGCGATGTTTACCTGATCGGGGCCATGCTGTACGAAGTCATCACCGGCGTACCGCCGCACATCGCTAAAAATGCGATGAAATGCTTGATGGCGGCCGCTCGAAACGAGATCGCCCCCACCACCAAGACTGGTGAACTGGTGGACATCGCGATGAAGGCGATGTCGACGGATCCGCTCGACCGCTATCAAGATGTCAAATCTTTCCAGGCCGCAATCCGCGACTATCAATCGCATTCGGAAAGTATCGTTCTCTCGGCACGCGCCGAAGACGATTTAACAGAGGCGAAACAGTCGGATGACTACCAGCACTACTCGCGAGCGCTGTTTGGATTCCAGGAGGCCCACGAACTCTGGTCCGGTAACAAGCGTGCGCTGGCCGGCATTTCGGAAGCTCAGTTAGCCTATGCGGGAAGCGCCCGTCGGAAGGGTGACTTCGATCTGGGGCTTTCGCTGCTCGACCCCAACAATGTCGACCACATTGGTCTCCGCAAAGATCTGATCGCTGCCCAGGAAGAACGTGTCGCGAGACAAAAACGACTCGTCTTTCTGAAGCGAATGGCTGGTGGATTGGCCGTCGCCGTGTTCATGATCGTCAGTACCGCGGCCGTTCTGATCTACAACTCGCAGTTAGAAGCTGTGGCCGCACGCGATGAGGCGGTCAAGTCCAAAGAACAGGAAGTGATCGCCAAAAAAGACGCGCTGAACGATCGCGACAAGGCTCGCGAGGCGGAAACAATCGCGATCAAGGCGCAGAAACAAGAGGCCATTGCGAAGGCGCAAGCGGAAGTCGATCGCGACAACGCTGTCGCTGCAGAGAAGACGGCCGTCGAAGCCCAGGAAAAAGAGGCGTTGGCGAAAGCCGATGCTCTGTACGAAGCCTATATCTCCAAGATTGGTCTGGCTGCTTCCCAGATCGACAAGAACGCCTTCGATGCCGCTCGTGAGGTTCTCAAATCGTGTACTGACGATTTGAAGAATTGGGAATGGGGCCGGCTGATGTACTTGTGTTCGCAAAGCGAACGTGATTTCAGCAGTGATTCAAAGGCTCCACTCGATACGGTGGCGACCTCTCTGGATGGCAGGTTCTTCGCGACCGGGGGATGGGATGCGAAAGCTCGCATCTTCGATCGCAAGACAGGCGAAGTCGTACATGTGCTTTCACACGGGGGCGACTATGTGCACGCAGTGGCGTTCTCACCTGACGGTCGGTATCTGGCGACAGGCGGCAATGACCCGGCCGGATTCGTGCAGTTGTGGAACGCTGCCACCGGGCAACGAATTCGATCCTTCTCGGGGCACGGCGATGCCGTTGTCAGTGTCACATTTTCGAATTCGGGATTGCGTTTGCTGACGGCATCCTATGACAAGACCGCGCGCTTGTGGGATGTTGAATCTGGTGCGGAGCAAGTCGTCTATCGAGGACACACCTGGTGGGTCTGGGCTGCGGCCTTTTCCAGAGATGACAAGCAGGTGGTTACTGCCGGACAGGATTCCACCGCCATTGTTTGGGACACACAGACCGGCAAACGCCTTTACCCCGCGTTCCGCGGCCATCAAGGTCCGGTGTACTGCGCCACATTCTCGCCTGATGGCAGCCATGTCGTCACGGGTGGCTACGACCGGCAGATCCTGGTCTGGAATCCGCGAGATATCGAACCTGAGAACTTCCAGAATCTGGTTCGCGAAGGGGGCAATGTGATCCCGCGACCCAAATTCCAGATCCTGGAAGGACACGTCGATGCCGTGCGTTGTGTCGCCTTCCCGCCAGAAGCGAATGCGACTCTGCTGGTCAGCGCCGGGCAGGATAACACTGTCCGTCTGTGGGACTACGATCACCGCCTGCCGCTGAAGGCCTTTCGCGGACATGGGGGCAGTGTTCAATCAGCGGTCTTCCTCGATCAGGGAAGATCGGTCCTCTCTGCTTCGCACGATGGTGTCGCTCGGCAGTGGAATATCGATAACTATGAAGAGCTTCGCACGTTACAGGGGCGGGTTCTGACCGGGCATCAAGACGCCGTCCTCGCCGCCGCCTACTCGAGAGATCAGAAGCAGATTGTGACCGCCAGTCGCGACCGAACAGCCCGGACATGGGATGTGAGTACGGGCAAGCTTGGAATGACATTTGAAGAGGGGCACGCTTACCTGGCATCGACGGCTGTCTTCTTCCCGGATGGTCGTCGCCTGCTCACTGCCGCCGTGGATAACACCGTGCGTGGATGGGATGTGGCGACGGGCGGAGAGGTGCTGCGTCTCGATCATACCGGTCGGAGTGCCGCAATCGCGCTCTCGTCCGATGCTCGTTGGATCGCAACAGGTAGCGATCAGAAGACCGCTCAGATCTGGGATGCCAAGACCGGGAAGCGTCAGCGGGCACTCGCGGGAAACGTTGCTGAAATCACAGCGCTGGCATTTTCACCTGACAACCAACTGCTGGCAACCGGTGATGCCAAAGGGCATGTCAAACTCTGGAATGTTGCCTCGGGAGAACTGGTGGCGAAACTGGATGGCCACACTCGCAAGATCTCCGCAATTGTCTTTCTTCCCGATGGATCCAGGGTGCTGACGGCCAGCTTAGATAAGACGGTCAGCCAATGGGATGTCAGTTCAGGTAAAGAGCGACCCAAATTGTCACTGCGGCACCCCGACGCCGTGCTGACGATGAAGCTGGTGCCTGGTCCGACCCCTCGTGTCATCACCAGTTGTTCGGTATTAAGGCGCTCTGCATCAGCTGGCCCAGGAGCGGCAAACGAGATCGCCGAAAGCCATTTAACGGTTTGGAATGTCGAGACAGCTCAAGACGATCTCAAATTCAATCCCGTGGCAGGCGATGTCTTTTCCATGGATGTCTCGTCGGACGGTTCCAGTCTGATCACCGCGAACGCCACCGATCGCACCGTGCGGAAGTGGGATCTGACAACAGGGGCTGAACAGCAGGCACCTCAGCGCGATGGCGGACTGGGTCCGATCATTGATCTGAAACAAGTCGGTGGGTTGCTGTGGTCAGTCGCATTTCTACCCGGCAGCGATGATGTCCTCACCGTTGGCGGCAGCGATGCTCGTCTGTGGAATACACGTGCGCTTCCCATCCGCGAACGCCTCAGTTTCCGCTCACATCATGCGGTTGCATCGGCTCGCTTCTCCCCCGACGGCAAGCTGATTGTCACCGGCAGTTGGGACAACTCCGCCAAGATCTGGGATGCGAAGACCGGCCATGTCGTTCGTAAACTGATGGGTGGACATGACAGCATGGTCAACACCGCCGTCTTTTCACCGAATGGGCAGTTCGTGCTGACGGCCAGTGATGATGGGACAGCGAAGTTGTGGTCCGTTGAGACTGGCGAAATCGTGAAGTCGATTGAGGGGCACGTCGCCGGGCAGCGGATGCGGTCAGCATCGTTTTCACCAGACGGTCGCTACATCGTGACCGCTTCCAGCGACAAGACAGCCCGTTTGTGGGATGGGAACACCTATGAATTCATCCGCGAATTCAAGGGACATGAGTGGACAGTCTTGTGCGCCGAATTCAGCCCTGACGGGAAACTGCTCGTCACCGGCAGCGATGATAAACAGGCCATCATCTGGGACGTCGACACGGCGCAAGTGATGCATAAGCTGCAGGGGCATACCGCCAGCGTGGCGAGCGTTTCGTTCTCACCGGATAGCGCTCGAGTTCTCACCGGAAGCCAGGACCAGACAGCGAAAGTCTGGGATACATCGAAAGGCAAAGAAATTCTGACGCTCAGCCGTCATACCGAAGATGTGACCAGCGTGGTTTTCTCGCCTGATGGGCGACAGGTACTGACCGGAATCCGCGATGGAACGGCCGTCATCTGGCTCTCTAAGGACTGGACCGTCGAGCCCGCAGCACCAGTGCTACACGTGGGAAACCAGTCCATGGAAAGTCGTTGACGGATAGTGGATATTGTGAAGCCGCAACCCGACCGGCCCCATACCGCTATCTTTTAAGTTCATGGACAGCTACGAATCCGCCATTGAGTTCTTGTACGGACGCATCAACTACGAGCGAGTTGACTCGCAAGCGTATTCGACCAGCGATTTCAAGCTGGACCGGATGCGAGTCTTATTGTCGAAGCTGGGAAATCCGCAGGACAAGATTCCCGCCGTGCATGTCGCCGTAACAAAAGGAAAAGGATCGACCTGCTCGATGGTGGCCTCGGTTCTAGCAACCGCAGGCAGGCAGGTCGGGCTGTATATTTCGCCCCATATCTCGGTGTTTGAGGAACGGATCACCGTCAATGGTGTTCGGCCGACACCCGTTGAACTGCTTGACCTGGTCAATCGCCTGTTGCCGGTTGTGGCGGAGATGGATCGTCTGCCGGGGCAGATGCAACCGACCTATTTCGAACTGGCGACCGCAATTGCCTGGTTGCATTTCGCAGATCAGCACGTTGATATCGCCGTTCTGGAAACAGGTCTGGGAGGGCGACTCGATTCGACCAATATTTGTCGGCCAATGGTCTGCGTGATCACCAACGTCAGTCGCGACCACACCCACATCCTGGGCAGTACGATTCGTCAGATTGCCTGGGAAAAAGCAGGAATCATCAAGGCAAATGTGCCGGTGATCAGCGGTGTCTCTCAGCCCGAAGCGATCGAACTCGTGGAGCAATTGTGCCGTGAGCGAGGCTCATCGTTGATGCTTCTGGGCCGCGAGTTACAGGTCTCCAATCGACAGGTACCTGATCTTGGATCAGACCAGGCGTCGGCTTCTTATGTCGATGACCGAGTATGTCATCTTCAAATAGAACGATTGCCGGTCGCGCTTCGTGGAGCGCATCAAGGAGGAAATACGGCAATGGCCGTTGCCGTGATCG
>CBIHQO010000194.1:0-9270 GCA_966211735.1 uncultured Schlesneria sp. | reverse complement strand
CGTCGCCAGCCGTCCGGATTGCGGTGGAGTTCAACGCGCGAAAGACGCAGGGACACCTTGCGAGATCGTCGTCCGGAAAGACTTTGCGTCAGTCCAGGAATTCAGCGATCGCATTTTCTCGCTTTGCCGCGAAGCCCAGGTTGATCTAGTCGTCTGCGGCGGCTTCCTGTCACTGATCCGAATTCCAGCCGACTTTCTCGGCCGCATCTTCAATATCCACCCCTCGCTCATCCCCGCCTTCTCCGGAAAGGGATTTCACGGCCACCATGTTCACGAGGCCGTGCTGAAACGCGGGGCACGCGTCAGCGGATGTACCGTTCATTTCGTGGACGACGAATACGATCACGGCCCGATCATCGTGCAGAAGACGGTCCCCGTTGAGGACCACGACACCGCCGACACCCTGGCTGCCCGTGTCTTCGCCGCCGAATGCGAAGCTCTGCCCGAAGCGATTCAACTCTTCCAGTCCGGCATCCTCGTCATCGATGGCAGTCGCGTCCACCGAATCCCGCCGACTGCGTAAGACTTCGGCGGCCCTCTTCCCGTAGGACGGGTTTCCAACGTTTCCAACCCGTCACTCGTCGCAGCCCGCGCTGCATCGCGAACACAAAACTCAAATTAAGACCAAAACCAAGGCGACGGGCTAGAAGCCCATCCCACGAAGAACCACGCGCATGAGCCTCTTCATCAGTCCCATAGGTCACATCCGTCCCATTCATTGGAATGAACTGACACCCTTCTAATCACCAACCGCTCCGGTTTCTGCGCCTGTAACGGTCGCGGAGTTTGGCAAACTTGAGTGCAAGATTCGAGTTTGAAGTGCTCCCGGCGAGCAAACTTGGATAATTGCCCTCCCTTCTTAAGTCTTCTGGGTCCCCCACGTTGAACTGTGGCCGATATCACCTGTAGAAGCCAATCACCAGAATTCGTGACGGAATTTGACTGATATCGGTTGAATTCGGTCACGATCTCGGTATTTTGGGCTAAATATGATGAGGCTGACAGGGAGTCGGTCTCGGGGACAACCCGACCAAGGAAGTCGCCGGTGACCATGTTACTCGATCAGCGCCGTGAATCCATACTGCAAGTAATAGAGCAGCAGGGGTTTGCGTCTCTTCAGGAACTGGTCAGTCGGTCAGGGGCCAGTGAATCCACTGTTCGACGGGATTTGGAATATCTTGACGGAATCGGTCAGATTCGTCGCACACGCGGCGGAGCGGCATTTACCGGCGACTCGATCACTCCTTTCGAGGAGCGCGGCGCTGCGGCACTCCCCGAAAAGCAATGGATTGGTCGCGTTGTCGCTGATCTCATTCCCAACGGCGACACCATTCTTCTCGACGGGGGAACGACAACGTTGGAGGTGGCTCGGTGCCTAGTCGGCAAGTCGCTCCAGGTCGTGACCAACTCACTCCCGATCGCGAATCTGCTGGCTCATCTGCCAAGTATCGAATTGATTTTGATTGGTGGCTACCTGTACCCACGCACCGGAGTGGCCTTGGGTCCTCTGGCGACAGCAGCCCTGGCCGAACTGCATGTGCCAAGACTGATCATGGGGACGGGCGGGATCACCGAGAAGGGATTGTTCAACAGCAACTCACTGCTGGTCGAGAGCGAGCGGTTGATGTTGCAGGCTGCGGAAGAAGTTTGGGTGGTGGCGGATAGCAGTAAGTTCGGCAGATCGGCACTCGCCTATTTGTGCGAATTGTCGAAGGTGACGCGACTGATCGTCGACAGTGGTCTCAGTGATCATTGGCGAAACGTCATTCGCACAGCCAACATCGAACTGATCCTGGTCGATGCCCCCGCCATGTCGGAATCAGAAGCCAACAGATCTGGGAAGCCTCAGCAATGACGACAGCGTCGAGTCCATACAGTCGGTCCGATATTGAACGTGTCGTGCGTTCGGTCCTGGAACAGCAACTCAGTGGCAAGCCCGCGGCATCGTCGCCGGGTCGGAACCCACTGGTGGTAAACATCTCTGCCCGCCACGTGCATCTCAGCGAAGAGCATGTCGAAATCCTGTTCGGCAAAGGGGCGACTCTCGAACCGATGAAGTGGCTGTATCAGGACGGCTACTACGCTGCGAAACAGACCGTCATGGTCGTCGGCCCACGTAAACGAATGCTGCCAGACGTGCGCGTGCTTGGCCCATGCCGCCCGTCCCAAGTCGAACTGGCCTTCACCGATTCGATCTCGCTGGGAATCGATACTCCGATCCGAATCAGCGGCGATCACCACGATACCCCCGGTTGCGTCCTGGTCGGCCCCGCCGGTGTCGTCGAACTGAAATCAGGTGTGATCCGAGCCATGCGGCACGTCCACATGGGTCCCGCCGACATCGCACAATATGGTGTGAAAAATGGCGACTTGATGCATCTGCGAGTCGTTTCAGCGGGTTGTACGACCACGTTGGAAGACCTGGCAGTGCGATTCGATCCCAAGGTGAAGCTCGAAGTTCACTTGGATACCGACGAAGGAAACGCGGTCAACTTGCCGGCCGCCACCGAGGTCGAACTGATCAAGCCACATTCGTGTGCCTGCCAGACTCATTGAGATTTAGAAGACGGTACTGCTGACAACCGCTTGGCTCGCCGGGAGCCTCGCTCTCCCCGATGCCGGGAGTCGTATTTGGGGCATCGCGGCTTGCCGACCGCGAGACACGTCCATGAGGCAACAACTGTTTCAATTTCTTACTGATGGGGAACCTACTATGGCGATGGAAGCGTTGGGAATGTTGGAATGCAAAGGACTGGTCTGTCTGATCGAAGGCGTCGATGCCATGTTGAAGTCGGCCAACGTCCGGATGATCGGTTGGGACAAGGTCGGTAGTGGTTTGGTGACTGCGTTCGTGGTCGGCGACGTTGCTGCCGTG
The DNA here is from genome assembly GCA_966211735.1 of uncultured Schlesneria sp. GTDB lineage: Bacteria > Planctomycetota > Planctomycetia > Planctomycetales > Planctomycetaceae > Schlesneria. The sequence goes on along the minus strand of CBIHQO010000194.1, from coordinate 6,395 downwards.
AAGGCTGCGATCGACGCCGGTGCTAGCGCTGCCAGCAAGATTGGTGAAGTCCTTAGCGTGCAGGTGATTCCTCGACCACACGAAGAATTGGCCTCGGTGCTGCCTAAGCCAAAGACCAGTGCCACCACGACCCTGGCCTAGTCCTTGTTCCGCGTGATGTGAGAAACCGGATATGGCTAAACGCGCACCCAGCAAGCCGAGTCGACCGACGACCCGACCTGCCAAGAAAGCCCCACCGACAGTCACCCCGAGGACGACTGCTCGCCCTCGCACACCGCGAGCAGTGCCGGTCGCGGCCGTCGCTGTCACGATTGTTCCTCCGGTGGAAGTCCTCGCGCCTGTCATTATTGAACCCCCTAAGCCTACTGAAAGACCTTTCATGAACGAAGCACTGGGACTGTTGGAGACCAAGGGCCTGGTCGCGCAGATCGAAGCTGCCGACGCAATGCTCAAGGCCGCCAACGTGACATTGGTTAAGCAAATCCAAATCGGTGGTGCCTACATTACCACCGTGATTCGTGGCGACGTCGGCTCGGTTCGCGCCGCTGTCGATGCTGGTTCAGCCGCCGCTTCCAAGGTTGGTGAACTCGTGAGTGCTCACGTGATCGCCCGACCTGACAAGAGCCTGCTGGAACAGTTCATCTGATCGTCGGCCAGCCCTGGCGCTGTTCGGCGACCGCACACCTGGAATGGAATCTCGCCATGAAGGTTCTCGTTGCAAATCTCGGATCGACTAGCTTCAAGTACCGACTGTTTGATCTCCCATCAGAGACTCAGTTGGCGCGAGGTGGTATTGACCGCATTGGTCAAAGCCAAAGTGCCTGCTTTGTCGAGATCAACGGCCGACGCGAAGAATCGAATCAGAGTATCGCTGACCACGCGGCAGCGGTGCAGATCTGCCTCGATCAGTTGACGCATCCCGAATATGGTTGCATCAAGTCGGTCAGTGAAGTCGCAGCGATTGGTTTCAAGGCAGTCTTTGCGGGCAACCTGAGCGGAGTGCGCATCGTTGATGATGCACTCCTGGCCAAGATGGAGGACCTCTCCGACATCGCACCGGCTCACAATCCGATGTACGCCAAAGCGATGCGGCAACTGCGGGCAGCGTTCCCTCAGATTCCGCTCGTGGCCGCATTGGAAACCGCGTTTCACGACACGATTCCGCCAGAAAACAAACTGTACGCGATTCCTTTGGAATGGTCCGAGGAATATGAGATCAAGCGTTGGGGATTCCACGGCGCCAGCCACCGGTTCCTCAATACGCGGATTGCTCAACTGCTGGGAAATAACGATCTGCGAGTGATCACGTGTCACCTCGGCGGAAGCAATTCGTTGTGTGCAGCACGAGCAGGCAAATCGCAAGCAACCAGCATGGGGATGAGTCCGCAGACGGGACTGTTGCAAAACAATCGCGTCGGCGACTTTGACGTGTTCTCATTGCCGATCTTGCTGCGAAAGACCGGCAAGACGCTCGCTCAGATCCTGGAAGACCTGTCTACCAAGGCCGGCCTGCTGGGAGTCAGTGGCCTCAGTCAAGATGCGCGGGATGTCGAAGAAGCAGCCGCCAAAGGGAACGCGCGAGCCCAACTTGCGTTGGACGTTTTCATCTCCTCGATCCGACAATACTTGGGAGCGTATCTCACGGTATTGGGTGGTGCCGATGTGATCATCTTCAGTGGTGGCATCGGCGAAAACAGCCAGGTGGTTCGATCCGGAGTCTGTCGCAATATGGACTGGGCTGGAATCATCCTCGACGAAGCCAAGAACCATTCACTGCCACGTGGGTCGGAAGCACGTCTGTCTACAGATAACAGCAAGACCCAAATTTGGGTTGTTCCAACGAATGAAGAAATTGTCGTAGCCCGACAAACCGCCGAAGCTCTAAAGGCAAAGGCTGAGGGCTAAGTGCTGAGGGCCAAGCGACGGAAGAAGAGGGTTAGCGGAGATGTTCAGGTTTGAAAAGTTGGATGCCTGGCAGCTAGCGATTGAACTCTCGGACGACATTTACAGAATCACGCGGACTTTTCCAGACGACGAACGATTTGGATTGACGAATCAGACTAGACGAGCGGCAGTATCGATTGCTGCAGACGTTGCCGAAGGATGCGGACGAGCGACCGAAAGAGACTTCAGTAGATTCATCGAAATCGCCTACGGATCCCTAATGGAAGTCGTCTCTCACCTGACGATCGCCTTAAGACAGAAAATGCTCAATGCCGAGAACCACCGGATGCTTTACGAAAAATCAGACCGCCTAGCACGCGTTCTGAGCGGCTTGAGAAAAAGCCGTGGAGAGTGACAGCAGTCTTCTCCGTCCCTTAGCCCTCAGCACTTAGCCCTTGGCCAATTAAAATGTTTCTTGCTCGAGTGACAGGCAGTGTGGTTTGCACGCAGAAGGTCGACGCCATGGTCGGCCAGAAATTACTCGTTGTCGAACCGCTTAGGGTCAACGAGAAGGACCAGTCAGGACTGGTTTCGACCGGACGAACTTTTATCTGCGTCGACACTGTTGGAGCGGGTGAAGGTGAAGTGGTAATGATCGTCCAAGGATCCAGTGCTCGCTTCACTCCGCAGACGAAACCATTGCCAATCGACTGTGCCATCATCGGAATTGTGGATTCAGTTCACCTCGGTCCCAAATCGATCTTTAGTGCAAAAGACTCACAGGCAAACGGTAAGTAACGCACTGCTTCGCAAAACATAGACAAACACAAACGACAAACTCGATTGCTGAGATCCGACACCATGCAAGCCAATGCTGACGCGATTCGCCAGGTCGTCCAAGAAGTTCTTGCCCAACTGGGAAAGGCTCCGAAGTCCAACTCGGCACCAAAGGATGGGGACTGGGGTGTCTTCCAATCCGTCGATCAAGCCGTCGCCGCAGCGAATGACGCCTTCAAGAAACTCAGCCAATCGCCATTGTCCGACCGAGCCAAAGCGATCGAATGCGTCCGACAGATCTGCGACGAGCAGGCTGAAGAACTCGGAACGCTCGAATTCGAAGAGACCAGGATCGGACGACTCGATCACAAGATCGAAAAGCTGAAGATCATCAAGCTGGTCCCCGGTACCGAGTTCCTGCGGACCGATGCCGTCAGCGGGGATCATGGACTCTCCATCACCGAATACGCTCCGTTCGGCGTCATCGGCGCGATCACTCCGGTCACGCACTCGCTGCCAACACTGGCTGGTAATGTGGTCAACATGGTCGCTGGCGGGAACACGATGATCGTGAACCCTCACCCCAGCGGAGCCCGCATCGCCTGTGAAGGTGTTCGCCGCTTCAACAAAGCGATCTACAAAGCGACCGGCCTCGAAAACCTGATCACGATCATCGAGAAACCAACGCTCGACACCGCCGCCGCCATCTTCGGTCATCGTGGAGTGAAGCTGCTGTGCGTCACTGGCGGCCCCGCAGTGGCTCGCGCTGCGATGGAAAGCCGTAAGAAGGCCATCGTCGCCGGTCCCGGTAACCCACCGGTCGTCGTTGACGAAACAGCGTGCCTCGAAAACACCGCCTCTTCGATCGTGAAGGGTGCCGCCTACGACAACAACCTGCTCTGCATCGGTGAAAAAGAAGTCTTCGCCGTCGAGCAGATCTTCGACGATCTGATGGACACGATGCCCAAGCACGGCGGCTATCGCCTGAACGCTCGCGAAATTGATGCCCTGACCAAGCTGGCCTTCACGCCCCCCACCAAGCCCGGTGATCACTATCACTTGAATCGCGATCTCGTCGGCCTGGACGCGTCGAAGCTGGCCGAAATGATCGGAGTTCGAGTTCCCGCCGGCACTCAGTTGCTCTACGGCGAAACCGACACGACGAACCCCTACGTCCCCGAAGAACAGATGATGCCGTTCGTGCCATTCGTTCGCTGCAAGAACTTCGCTCACGGCGTCGAACTGGCTCTCGAATTCGAACATGGCTTCCGTCACACCAGCCTGATTCATTCGCGAAACGTTCGCCACATGACTCGCATGGGTCGCGAAATGGATACCACACTGTTCATCAAGAACGGCCCGTCGATGGCCGGTCTGGGGCTCGGTGGAGAGGGCTACCTGAGCTTCAGCATCGCGACACCAACCGGTGAAGGGGTGACGAATCCCATGACGTTCACTCGTCAGCGACGCTGTGTGCTGGTTGACGATCTGCGAGTGATCTGATCGCTGACACAAGTACGAAGTCCTGGTTGAAGTTCTCCGTTGGTGAATCATGCAGTTCGCAAAAGTCGTTGGACGAGCCACCGCGACGGTCAAGCATCCCACCCTCAAAGGGTGGCGGATGCTGGTCGTACAGCCGTTGGGCCCCGGCGGAGTCGCGGACGGAGCACCTCAACTGGTGATCGACAATCAGGGTGGTGGAATCGGTGACACGGTGATCATCTCGTCCGATGGCAAAGCCGCTCGTGAGATGGTGGGGGCCGACACAACGCCAGCTCGCTGGCACGTGATGGGAATCGTCGACTGAATTGGAAACGCAGACCAAACGGTCTTGCGAAAGGGAATCGTAGTGAATCAGGCTCTCGTCGATCAAATCGTGGCAAACGTGCTGGCTCAACTCCAGCCCGCACCGCCACGCCCGGTGATCGAGCAGCCCGCTCCGAAGCCGCAGCCTGTTGTTCCAGCAGCATCTCGTCCACAAGCGACCGAGCTGACCGCCGCCGTCATCACCGCCGATCTGCTTGCTGCAACAGTTCGCACCGGCATGGCATTGCAGATCGGACGCAAGTCGATCGTCACCCCGGCTGCTCGCGATTGGCTGCATACGAACAAGGTCGCCTGGAGTCGTAGCGGCTCTGTGGCACCGCAGTCCCTGGTGGCGAGTGAACCGACGGTCAAAGTCGTCTCCGTCAGCAAGTGGCAGCTGGTCATTCAAACCGTCACCGCCAACGTCCGCGCCCTTCAAGATGCCTTCAAAAGACAATCGGATGGCTGGGACATCGAACTGGTCGGCCAACCACACGAAGCCGCCTCAGCCGCGATCCGCTCGATCAGCACGGCCGAACGAGATGGCGTCGTGGTCATCAGTGACTTCGCCGAAGTCATCGCTTGCCGAGCAAACCGCAACGCCCGAGTCCGCGCCGCGGTCATCGCCGATCGCAAGCAATTGGAACTGGCCAGTCACCACTTGGGTGTGAACCTGGTCTGCATCAATCCGCAGGGAAAGACGTTCATCGAATTGAGAAACCTGCTGCGTGACTGTGCGGCCATGACGCCCACACAACCTGTTGGATGGAGTGAATAGATCAACGATGCGAATCGGTGAGGTGATCGGCAAAGTGACGCTGTCCAAGTGCAACGCGATGATCGCGGGTGGCACCTGGCTGGTCGTTGTGCCACTCAATCTGGCCGGCATCAATGGAGATGAATCAGGACGCGACGAAGCGATCATCGCCTACGATGAACTCGGCGCGTCACCCGGTGCGAAAATCGGCTTCAGTGAAGGAGGCGAAGCGGCCAACCCGTTCGCTCCCAACCACAAGCCGCTCGATGCTTACAACGCCTGTATTTTAGACACTATCGAAGTTCGTGACTCCTAGAGCGCAATCCACTTAGCTGTGGGTCCCGCGAGCAAAAAACTACTTAGTCAAACCCTTGTTTCAACGCGACACGTAAGTGCTATCAGCACTAAGGATTACTCAGCATGGCCAGTCAATGGAATAGCGGGATCAACGACCGAAAGCTCAAAGAAGAAATCTGCGAGATCGGACGTCGCGTCTACAACAAGGGGTTCGCTGCCGCCAACGACGGCAACATCTCGATCCGCGTCGGTGAGAACGAAGTCCTCTGTTCACCCACGATGATTTGTAAAGGCTTCATGACCCCCGATGACATCTGTGCGGTCGACATGGAAGGTGTCCAGATCGCCGGTAAGCGGAAGCGAACCAGCGAAGTCCTGCTCCACCTGGCCATCATGAAGAACCGACCAGACGTCAAGGCCGTCGTTCACTGCCATCCACCACATGCCACGGCCTTCGCAGTCGCCCGCGAACCGATTCCACAGTGCATTCTGCCCGAAATCGAAGTCTTCATGGGCGAAGTCCCCATCGCTCCCTACGAAACCCCCGGTGGACACGCCTTCGCCAACACGGTCGTTCCCTTCCTGCAGAACGGCACCAACACGATCATCCTGACCAACCACGGGACGGTCACGTTCGGCAAGTCCTTGGAAGACGCCTACTGGAAGACAGAAATCCTCGACGCCTACTGCCGCATCCTGCTGTTGTCCAAGCAACTCGGCCGCGTGACATATCTCAATGAACGCGAATCGGTCGAACTGCTCGATCTGAAGAAGAAACTCGGCTTCGACGATCCACGTTTCCACGTCGAAAACTGCGACCTCTGCAGCAACAGCGCCTTCCGCGACGGCTACAAAGAAAATCAACTGCAGCCCA
>CBIHQO010000193.1:0-9358 GCA_966211735.1 uncultured Schlesneria sp. | reverse complement strand
AAATTAAGCTGCAGTTCCACGAGCGCGTCAGTACCGGGTCGTTCGAGCGCAACAGCGACGGGGTTAGCCGCAATTCGGACAATGGTCTTCAGATCAGCGACGGTTCCGGTATCCCAGTGAGCGAGTTTCACCAGTCGGTCACCAGGACGAATGCCAGCTTTCAAAGCCGCCGAACCGGCCGTCACTTCTGTCACGACAGCTCGGTCTTTCATCATCTGTTCGACATCAAAGGCTACGCCAAGGCGAACAGCGGCTGGTTGCTGCCTTGCTGTCATCCAGCTTGGCTGCAATTCGGTCAGTGCTTCGCGACGAAACGCAGGGACAGTCGGCTCGTTGGCAAATTCTTCGACAAGCCTGAACACAAAAGCAGCCATCTTCAGGATGCCGGGATAGTTTAATTTATCTGCGTCGTCGGAAGGGCGGTGATAGTCATCGTGCTTACCCGTATCCAGATGCAAGCTCGGAATTCCGGCGACGTAAAAAGGATAATGGTCGCTGTCACCAATAACTTTCGGCTCATAGTGGTAGAGCAGATCGCCTTTCGGATTCTGGCGAACAAGTCGATTACGCAGGCCCGGCGCAGATCGCCATCCGACAACAATGACTTTGCCTTCACGTAAGCGGCCCAACATATCGATGTTGATGACTTGGCGAATCGATTTGAGTGGATGCGTCGGCTGCTTCAGCCAATGCATGGAACCTAACAGGCCCATTTCTTCGGCGTCCCAGAATGCGAACACCAGCGTTCGTTTCGGAGCGGGTGTCATCGAGGCGAACGCATCTGCCAATTCCAATAGAGCTGCCGTACCACTGGCATTGTCGTCGGCACCATTATGGATGTATCCGAATGGCCCGTGACTGTTCGTCTGATTACCTCGCCCGACATGGTCGTAGTGCGCGCCAATCAGGATGATTTCATTCCGGAGGACAGGATCGGAACCCGGCAGGACGGCGATCAGGTTCTGGAATGATCCAAATTCTTGAATCCAACCAGCCGAAGTCGCACCCTTTAATGAGTCGATCTTACGCAACTCGGTTTGCAGATAAGCGCCTGCCGCACGACTTCCCATGGTCCCTGCTTCCCGACCTTCAAGTGCGTCGCTGGCAAGTGTTCCGCAGTGACGCTTCAAGTCGGCGATGGTGATCCGCTCAATCGCACGGTCGACGGCATCGACATCTGCAGCCGGTGCAGGGCGAATCGCTATTAAAGAGAGACAGACCAGTGCGAGATAGTGCAGATTCTGGCTGATTCGCACGGATCCGTCGCTTGCTTGAGTGGTGCATTAAAGTCTAACAGACCGGGACTTCAGTGCGAACGCGTCGTTTGACGAGCGTGACCTGATTTCCCTTCGAATTGTAGCGTATATCGTCCATGAACGTCCTGATCAAGAGCACTCCGCGACCATGAGCGCGAGCGATGTTTTCAGGATCCGTCGGATCAGGGAGTTTCGACACATCGAAACCTTTCCCCTGATCACGAATCACAAATCGAGCTTCCCCTGCGGAATATCTGGCAGAGACGCGAACGCGACGATCGCGATAGGGCGCTTGCCCCATCCGCATCTCAATCAACTTTTCGAATGAGTCGTCATCGACATCGCGAAGCTTGGAACTCACCTCCAGGTTGCCGTGAATAATGGCGTTCAGCAGTGCCTCCTCGAGCGCCACACCGACGCGAATGCGTTCGCGATCGCTGAAGATGCCGAATCGGACACCATAGTCTTGCAATGCATTGACCGCCGGACCAACCAGCCGACGATCTGTCGGGAACGAAAATCGCATTTCCTGACCGACGAGAGCCGTCGTGACAACATCGGAGCGTCGACGGTCTTGACTGGCCGAGAGGACCGTCTCAACTACGCGGTTCAAATCCCGTGCCATTAAGGTTTTCGGGACATAGCTGGCAGCCCCCTGCTGCAATGCAGACACAGCCAGTTCTTCGCTTCCTTCGGATGTCGCAATGATGACAGGGACGCGAGAATGGTGCTGTTTCAGTTTGATTAACAGCTGTAGCCCATCCATGTTCGGCATGTTGAAATCAGTCAACACAAGATCCGGCTCGCAGAAGGCGCACCGTTCGAGTGCCTCGGCCCCATCACTCGCAAATTCCACTGTCCAGTCCGGGTTCGTCCCCAGCAGACCAGCCAGCACGCGACGCTCGATAGCACAGTCATCAACGACGAGGATGGAAGACATTCCAATGACCTTGAAAGGATGATCCCGCCAACCATGCAGCAACTCTTCGCTGCCTCGCACCGATTGAAAGGTCACTGGGAAAAATTTAGGCCAGAAAAGATCATGTGTCAAAAAAACAACGTCACCCGTAACTATTTATTCCTAAAGTGCGGGACCGGCCAACATTCCATTGGCAGATGCCGATAACTTGACGCTCGGTACAACCCCTTCCACTGTTCTTTTTGGTCTCCGGCAGCATCGTGACGCTAATCAACAATCACAAATCAGCACCAGAACGCGGATGTGAACACGTCATGTGATACGGTTTCGATGAACAGCAAGATTTCTTCAACTTCTCACTGTTCGTTCCTCAACACTTCACCGTTCAATAGTGCGGATCGACTTGTTATGACAGCGGTTTTCGGTCCAGTGATCTTCGACAAACAGCATGCGTTGGCACGTCTTGGCGGCTTGGAAGATGTCTTGCACGATGTCATGCAGTTAATGACCACCGAAAGCCCTCGCGTTTACGCCGAAATCGGCGCCTCATTCCAGCGGGGGGATGTTGTGGCGTTAAAACGTGCCGCCCACACCTTGAAAGGCGCGGTCGGATTGGTCGGTGCAATCGACTTAGTGCGCCGGCTCAGGCACGTGGAGGATTCGGCGAGCGGCGGCGAACTTGCCACAGCCGCGATAGAGTTCGACGAGATCGACCGCCAATTCGCCGAATTGCAACGAATTCTGACTTTGGAACTCATGCGCAACTGAGTCTTGCGACCAATTATAGCCCTAAATCCAAGCGATATTTGCAGCTCACTGCCGTCGCAGAGATCGGTTTTAATTGATTTTGACACGTTTGCGACTTCTGACTAAAGTTCCGCCAGAAGCATGAACCGAAGGACCGGTTCAAAAGATGTGGGCCGTTCGATGGAACGCTGCCCCGGTCAGACAGGGATGGACGGCCGAGTGAACGTATCGCAGCGAGTGCTGGTGATTGGCGGAGTCTCAGACACAGCGACTGTCTTGCAGGCTGTCTTTGAACCTCGGGGTGCCACGGTTGAACGTAGCCGTACGCACCGACCTGCGCCGGCAAATGCTCGGTTCTCATCGGAAGTCATCGTCATCGATTTGGATGCCGAACAGGATTTTGAGCCCGAGACCGACTGCAGCATTGTCTCGAGCCGAGTCTTGATTGGTTCTGATACACCCAAACGCATCGCTCCGGACGAACGCTTCCTCTCGAAGCCATTCCAGTACCCGGAGCTCGTCAAGGCAATTGAAGAACTGCTGAGCACACGTCCGGCTGCCTGAAGCTGTGGTTGTGCGCAGCGTACCATGGAGGAAGCCAAATTTGCGTACTTCCACACGGTGCGCCATCAGAAATGCCCCTGTTGCGGTTGTCAGATGACTTTCTTCGGCCGATAGTATTGCGATGGAAGCGGCTTGCTGTTGGCGAGCCGCCAGCAAAACTTGGCCGAGGGCTTGGGTTGTGAAGCGAGCATCGTTACTCGTCGTTCAGGGTGCAGAGCAGGGTACCCGCTTCGATGTGGCGGACGCTCCTGTCTTCATGGGCCGCGGCGTCAGCAATGAAGTGCGGCTTCACGACACGGAAGTCTCGCGCGTGCATGCTTCGATCCAGGTCAAGGACGGTGTCTTCAGTTTGAACGATCGCAACAGTTCCAATGGAACGTTTGTGAACGGGAAACCAGTGACGACGCACACACTGATCGATGGTGATCAGATTCAGTTGGGGCGGACGGTTCTGCTGTTCAGCGACGTGAACCAAGGCAGCCGGACGGGCTTGGCTGCCGAACGAATCCAACTTCTGCAGCGGCACGATCCGGCCGATCGCTCCAGCATCATCAGCCGAGTGGGCCAGGACGCCCCACTGCCGCCTGTCGCTCCTTCAGTCGATGACGACAGCCAGACACTTTCGAATCTGGCGGTGCTGTATCGCATCACCGAAGAGGTGGCGCGACCGACCGTTTCCATGGACCAGTTGCTGCAACGGATTCTGGACCTGACCATCGAATCGATCGGTGCCGATCGCGGTTGTGTCTTGCTGACGGATCCACAGACAGGCGAAATCACTCCGCAGGCGATCAGCGAACATCGCGGGCTCGATACCGGCGCGCGAATGCCAGTCTCCAGAACGATCGTCGACTACGTCTTTAAGACCAATCAGGGGGTTCGCACGGCTGACGCCCAGCACGACAGCCGATTCGACGGCGGACGCAGCATCGTGCAGGCAGGAATCCGCGAAGCGATGTGCGTTCCCATGCAGGGTCGCCACGAACTGATGGGCGTGATCTACGTCGACATCACAACCCCCGCAGATAGATTGCTGTCGACGGGAAAGGTGGCGGGCTTTCGAGAAGACCAGTTGCGAATGCTCGTCGCGATCGGTCGACAAGCCGCATTGGCCGTGGAAAACTATCGCTACCAGCAAGCGATCGTGAAGGCGGAACGACTGGCCGCCATGGGTCAGACGATTGCGACGATCAGCCATCACATCAAGAACATCCTGCAGGGAATTCGAGGCGGCAGTTACTTGATCGACATGGGACTGAACGACCATAACGAGGACCTGGTTCGCAAAGGGTGGCATGTCGTTGAAAAGAACCAGACCAGGATCTATAACCTTGTCATGGATATGCTGACGTTCAGTAAGGAGCGCCAGCCCGCTCATGAACGAGCCAATTTGAATGAAACCGTGGCGGACGTCGTCGAGTTAATGCAGTCACGCGCCGACGAATGCGCTGTCGATCTGCAGTACCGCCCCGATCCAAATCTCGCGGTCTGCATCTTCGATTCCGAAGGTATCCATCGAGCCGTGCTAAACATCGTCACGAATGCCATTGACGCCGTTGAAGGGGCCGAGTCTCCGATTGTCCTGATCGAAACCGGCCATCAGGCTGACACAGACATGATCTGGGTGGCGGTCTCTGACAACGGACCAGGCATCCCCGAGAATCAAGTCTCCAAGATCTTTCAGGTGTTTGAATCCACGAAGGGGGCTCGTGGAACGGGACTGGGACTGGCCGTCAGTCAAAAAATTCTGCGCGAGCACGGCGGAGAAATCACCGTCGAAAGCCGGCCCGGCGAAGGTTCTCGATTCATGCTGGCTTGGCCACGAATTGAGGATGAAGGCCAGACGGTCGCTTAGTTCCAACGCCCTCCGACGGCTACGGATCCACCGCGCGGACTTCCACCCTGACACTCCCTTTGTTGTCGTTGAGGGAATTCCATTCGTCGTTAATTCGCAAGTACATGGTTCCAGAGGCCGGTGCCGTGAACGTACCGCCAGAGCCAATCGCATGGACCCGCAGCATCGAATCCGTGGCTTCCCCGGTGTCCCCAGCCTCCGTCCGCAGGCAACCAAGTAGCAGACCAAGCGGTTTCCCGCCAAAGTATCGAAAGCTGATCCCTTGTGGCTCACTGATCCAAGGCTTTGGATCCTGAGCAAGCTCGAAACGTCCCGTCGCACTGATCAGGTATTCATCCCCTTCGCGCATCAGTACCGTGCTGGACTGCCATCCACGATCGGCCTTGATCTCGATTTCACCACGGGGACGTGAATCCGAGAGTTCCGTACCGAGTTGGAAATCGATGGCGGCACGACTTGCGTCGTAGCCGTATTGCAGATTTTGTGCGAAGAGGGTCCATTCGGTCGCAAGATCTCGAGTATCCGGACTGAACGCACGATAGAACTCGGTGGGAAATGCATTTCGCTGCAGATGCCCACCCAACTTCCGAAAACGTTCTTGATACCGAGGGTGCGTGTCAAGAAACGTACATAACCCCCACGACCAGGCATATTGATCCGTTTTCAAGAACTCCTCGGGTCTCAGGTCCAGGATCTCTGTGACCGATTTCGCTTTACCATTGGCACAGTCATCTCGAATGACGGTGATGCGGCCCGATCCGGCAAATTCCTCTGGCGATGTCGGCATGACTCGGAATTCGAATGTTCCATCTTCGGTGATTCGATGCGTCCCAAAACATTCGGCCATTCCTTCCATATACCAGACGGGAGCGTCGACATCGGGCATCGTCGTCATGAAGCAATGCGTCGCCTCGTGAATCAGCAGGTGACGACGATAATAGTCATACTTTTGCTCGCGCATCCAGAATTCATTACGTCGATGTCGGCCGTGTTCGAAACGCGGCAGGTCACCGGGAATTAGGCCCGTCTCACGAAACAACGCGTCGTCGCCAATCAAATACCCTGTCATCTGGAACTCGGTGCGCGCTCGGTCCGGCGGGAGTGCTCCAAAGTATTTTTCGAGAGCTTCGTAAGCACGATCGATGACCGCCGGAAGCGTGGCGGCAACCCGCGGCTCGATATCGGTGTACAGCTTCAAACGCTTCGACTCAAAGCACCTGATTCCCACTTCCGCGAGACGCTGATCATTGTGCGGCAGCCTGGCATCGTTGGGACGGAAGACTTGCTGCGGCAGGGTGTCCTCGGGAGGATCCGATTTCGTTTTCGCATCCTTCACATCGATCTCATCCGTGATCGCGGTAAGTTCAATCGGCTTCGTGGGCGACACTCTTTTCGGCGCAACTTCGATGTCCCTCGATTCTGCCTTCGCAACAATTGGCGACGCAGCAGGCTTCGTGCCGCATCCGATCGTGATATTGATCGCACACAGCAACATCGAAGCGATCGCAACATATTGACTTCGATCTGTCATCGATCACCCTGTATCAGCCAGAGACGGCACCCAATCTTCCCCACACGGCAAATGCATTCCGTTGAAAGTCTTGATATTGTCTGGCAACTTGAAACAACTACGAATCTTCAGACTTTCACCACCAGTTTGCAATTCCACTCGAGATCCAACCTAGCCAATATCCCAGAGGAGTGTTCGATGGCTTCGTTCATCTATTGCTTGAATGCCAGCACCATTCGTCCGACACCAATCCTGGACAAGATTCGCATCGCAGGCGAAGTCGGCTACAAAGCCATTGAATTGTGGCACGATGAAATCGAAGCGTTCGTGGCCGCTGGCCGTCCGCTCGGCGACATCAAGAAAGCTTTGAGCGACGCTGGGCTGACCGTTCCGACCACGATCTACCTGCGAGGCTGGTGCGACACAACGGGTGCGGAGCACGCCGCTGGTCTCGACGAATGCAAGAAACGACTCGAACAGGCCGCCGCATTGGGAGCAGTTTACAGCATCGCCAGCCCGGCCGGTGGCAAAGTCGATGTTGCACTCGTCGCCAAAAACTATCGTGAACTGGTGGATATCGGTCTCGCGTTCGGCGTCAAGCCCGCGATGGAATACCTGGGATTCGTAGAGCAGATCAACTCGATCGAATCGGCCATCGAAATCATGACTCTGTCTGGGCATCCTCAAGCGACGATCATCGTTGACCCGTTCCATAATTTCCGGGGTGGCGGCTCGTTTGAATCGCTCGCGAAGTTACGGGGAGACCAGCTCGCCATCAGTCACTTCAATGACACGCCGTCATCGCCCCCGCGGCTTGAGCAGCATGATCACAGTCGTGTGCTGCCAGGCGAAGGCCATCTGGATCTGAAGCGATGGATCAGCCTGCTGAAGCAGATCGGCTACAAAAGTTGGTTGTCGCTGGAACTGTTCAACGAAGCCCTCTGGGCTCGCGATCCAAAAGAAGTCGCCAAACGCGGCCTGGAAGCGATGCGCGCCGTCGCGGAAGCATGACGGTCACACTAACCCTGTTAACGTTCCTGTCGCATCGGCGAATTTGTCTGTCTCGACACCCATCCTTTGTGCCAACGTCAACAAGACGTTGGACAGCGGCGGATGTTTGTCCTGATCAAACGACAGATGCTGCCCGTGTTTCAATCCCAGCTTCTGGCCGCCAGCAACCAAAGTCGGCAGATTCTTCGGAGAATGATCCCCCCCTTTGCCGGAATTCATGCCACTGCCGAACAACACCATCGTGCGGTCCAGCATTCGGCCGTCGGCTTCAGAAGTTGACTTGAGCATGTCGAGGAACCGCCCCAGTCGCGACAGATGAAAACGATCGATCGCCGCCAGCTTCTTCAGCATCCCGGCATCGCCGCCATGATGTGACAGTTCGTGATGGTTTTCGCCGCCGCCACCATAACCACCCGCCTCGCGAGACCATTCGAACGTAATCACTCGCGTGGTATCGGTGATGAACGCCAGATACGTTAGCTCCAGCATCACGTCCAGCCACATCGGACGATCATGAGCGTCACCCGGTTGACTCGCCAACTGCAACCCCGCCTCGGCCACGGTGGCTTTGGGCCTGTCGATCCAGGACTGCAGTCGTTCAACCTGCTTCTCGGTCTGCCGCACGCTGCTGAGGTACTCGTCGACCTTGCGTCGGTCGTTCGCCCCCAGCTTGCGATCCAATGACTTGGCCTCGCCTGCGATGTCATCCAATATTGAACGTCGCTCGGCATATCGTTTCAGCGTCGCGGCGCGATCGTCAGCTGAATCGGCCACGAACAGGCGGTCGAACATCCGACGCGGCGAGTTCTCGGAGGGTAGCGGTGTGCCATTCACATCAAACGACAGCGTATGGCTATGGCCTGCCGCCCCGGTCCCGGACATGTCTCCCAATTGCAGAGACGAGTAACGCGTCTGCTGGCCGTGCAGTTCTGCGACGACCTGATCGATCGACTGCGAGTTCGTATAATCCGCCCCCGGTTTGCTCTTTAAGTTGGCGGCTGTCAGCCACGTATCGGCACCACTGTGACCTCCAGGCGAAGCAGGATGCCCGAGTCCCGTTAACACCGAGAAATCGCCACGGTGATCTTTCAGCGCCTCCAACGTCGGCGACAACTCATAGTCGGCCCCGCTGGTCGCGGGAACCCATTCGAGGATATTCACACCGTTGGGGATATAGCAGCAGATCATTCGTGGATGAACGACATGCGATTTGTCCCACGCTTTGAAGGTCGAAGGCGCTGCCAGACTTCGCGGCAGCATCGCGTCGAGCAGCGGCAGGGTGATCGCGGCACCGGCCGCGCGTAAGATGTGTCGGCGAGACAGTGGGGCGTTGAAGAAGGATGTCATGCGGAAATCGCTCCGGTGGTCGTTCGCCACAATTGCTGCAGACTATTTCTTTTTGGTGAAAATCGTGTCGGTACCGCCAGTGTTAAAGCCGGATGATTGCTGTTCATTGAGCGGTAGCTTGATTCGATCGGCATCTTTACCCGGTCCCA
>CBIHQO010000192.1:0-9378 GCA_966211735.1 uncultured Schlesneria sp. | reverse complement strand
TCTCGCCTTCTGAATTTTGACGATCCAGACGAAATCGTCGAGTTTATCACAGAAGATATAGAAGAACTGTATCTTGAAAAAGATAGTTGGTCGTTTGAGTCCGACAAAGCATGGGATGCGATCCACCGCTCACTGACTGATGGACGGCTCCTCTATGACTCTGGCCCGTTTCCGCTCGCATCTGCCGTGCTGGGTGGTAGACCTCTCGATGCTGGCGAGGACTACACTGCATGTTTCGTGAATTCGAGCCAAGTCATGGAAGTCACTGAAGCTTTGCAGAAAGTGACGAAGGAATGGATGCAGCAGCGATATAGCACGTTATCGCAAACGGACTATGGTTTCGTCAGCGAAGAAGATTTTGACTACACATGGGTCAATTTTGAGGAATTGCGAGGCTTTTTTGCCAAGGCCGCCAAAGCTGGACGAGCAGTTCTATTCACGACCGATGCCTAGGCGCAATTCGGCTCGATCAGTCAACCTGACCCCTACTCGTGGGCAGTTGGCCGTGTTGACGTGCTGTTCTTAAGGACATGTTTAATCGCGGTGCCAGTGCCCAGTCTGATCAAAGGGGTGACCAGCAATGCTTCGATGGTTGCGAATTTCGATGTGTGTGGGGATTGGTCTGTTCGCGCTGTCACTTCAGGGGTTTGGTGAAGAGTCGCCTTCTGAAAAGAAGTTGGCTGACAAATATAAGGGCCTGATCGAACAGCTCGCGAGCCCGAACAAAGTGCCGACCGTGGTGAATCGCCAGAACGCGTCAGTGACGTTCCCTGCGGAGTACGATGTGAAAGCACAGCTTCGCATCGAAGAGGTACGCCAAGAGTTGTGCGATCATTTCGAGGAGGCACTGCCGTATCTGATCGAAGCAGTGGACGATCAGCGATATTGCATGACCATCAGATGGGGTGAGGGGCCGCAGGGGTACCATAACCGCTCGGTTGGCAAGATTTGTGACGACCTGATCCGATCTCAGTTGGAGATCTATCGAGACAGCATTCGTTTCGCGGGGCCGGATCACTGGTATCGATATTCGTACGATATTTCCAAGGAATGGTGGCAGACGCGGAAAGGACAGACGTTGGCCGAGCTTCAGATCGAGTCAATCAATTGGGCCATTGACCTGCGTCAATCAGAAGCCGAGGGGCGAGACGGAAAGAGAGCTGCCGCTGATATCGTCGACTTGAAGAAGCTGAGAGACCAAATTGCGAGCACGGGAAAGTCAGTCAAAGGTGACGGGATGGAACGCATGGCGACGCCTAAGAAGAAGTGAAGCGAACGCGGCAAATTCGATTTTCTCGAACCGACGAAACAAGAAGGGCATCAAATGCGAAAACACTCGATCATGATTGCGGTCGCAACAATCAGCGGTTGCTTGATTCTGCTTTCTCACGGAACGTCAGCGGAGACGGCAAACGCGAAACTGATGTCAAAAAAATGGGAATACAAGGTCGTTCACGTCAAGAAGCTGGCTGGTGAGGCAAAAGATCTGGATGGGATTGTCACCGGCCTGGAAGCGTCGCTCAACGACTTGGGAGCCAGTGGTTGGGAAGTGTGCCTTGAGATCAACGGCGGCGTTATCCTGAAGCGTTTGCAGTAACACGGGAGAACTGGTTCGTCAGGCCGAAAGGGTCGGCCCTACAGGCCTTGGCGAACTATTCAGGGGACGAGTTTCCAGGGCCGAAGGGCCCTGGCGAGGTAAATGACCGACCCCTTTGGCCTGAAAACAGAACCGAGTGCTCATGACAGTTGTCGTGAAGGACGAGAAACTCGAAGGGGGATAAATTCTATTGAAGACGATGAAGGAGAGCCGCTATCCAGATGTGCTTGAACGATCTATTTGGCTACGATCACCGCCGAACGTGTCGGTCCACTTGACTGGAACAAACTGAGGACCCTGAACATGAGAATCTCTGACTGTGCCTGCTTGATGGTGCTGCTGCTGCTCGTCGGATGCGATGCGTTTGGAAACGGCCCGAAGCCACTTTCGAAGACTGCCGCTCTGGATGTCTATCTTGTCTCGCTCACGAAGACGCCAACTGCCAAGGTGGTTGTTCAGCCTGGTACCGAAAGCCCGGTCTATCTGGTGACGCCGCCGTTCATTTCTGCGGTCGATGTGGCATCGGTTCAGCGGTCCAGGGACAGCAATCAGTCGCCCTCGCTCAGTGTGAAGCTGACTCCCGCTGGCACCACGAAAATGGCGAATGCGACTGCCAATGCTGTGGGATCCCAGGTGGCCTTTCTGGTGAACGGCTCGCTGGTTTTCATGCCTACCGTGAGAGAACCGCTCGCGGGGCAATTCATCATTACTGGAGCGAAAGATACTGAAGGATTGTTCGAGCAGCTCACCAAGAATTGATCGTCGTGACGGTTCATCGCAGGCACGTTACGTTACATATTCGGCCGCAACTAGGGCTGTTAACTACATGCCGAAAGTCGTCATTCAGAGAGTTCACTGCTTGTGGACAAAGCAATCCAGAGGTGGTGACGGGGCGCGGACTCGCAACGCTGTCCCGCTTGCCGTCCTATTGCCAGGAATTGATTGCGATAGTGGCTTCGCGCTTCACACGGCCGTTTTTTCGGAAGAAACCAACTTCAAACAAGCAGATGTTGTGAGAGCCGCAGACGACTTTGCGGGGCTTGGGCTGCGTGATCTGTTACTCCGTCGCGATGGCGCGGTTGTCCACGTTCAATTTGTGAGAGACAGCTACAATGCCGCCCGACCTTCGTCGTACCCTCATCACGATGTCTTTGGTCTTCGAATGAACGACTGGCTGCGGATCGTTTATAACGGCAGATACGTTGACCATTGCAGTGGAGTTTGGTGGTACGAGCAATCTGCCTATAGCGTCGGATTCTTCTCCGGTTGTTCGGCTGATGTTTTTGTCGCAACGGAGCCGGTAAGCTCATTTTTCGAAATGGCAAAGCTGCGGTAGGTCGGAATGTCTTCTCTTCGACAAAGTGCTTGGCGATGGCCAGAGCCGAACCAGCGTCAACTTGACCAGCAGTTGGAGGTGGTTCAGAGTGTTGGTCTGTTGATCGCTGGCAGGGTGTTTGGACGTTAGGCTCCAACGGCTACTGTCACCTCTTTGGGGAGACCTCGATGAAATTCATGGTCCTCGTCAAATCGACCCCGAGTCTTGAGAAAAGCATTGATGAGATGAGCGATTCGGCGATGCAGGAGTCGATGGCCGCGATGGGGGCCTTTAATGAAGAGCTGAAGAAGGCTGGTGTGCTGCAGGATTGCGACGGTCTGCGTCCGAGTCGCGATGGCAAGCGAGTGGCGCTTTGACGGCGCATCGCGCAGCGTTGCCGACGGACCATTCGGGGGAGACCTGGTCGCGGGGTATTGGGTTTGGGAACTGCCTAGCATTGAAGAGGCTGTGGCCTGGGTCAAGCGTTGCCCGAATCCGATGCCCGCGCCTGCGGAGATTGAGATTCGGCCCTTCTGGACCTTCGATGCTGAGGCGTGTTGATTGGAAGCCTATCTTGGTTGCAGGTGTCGGAGGGAATTCCTGAATGGAGATCCTCGCTGTTTATATACCCAAGCCAGGCGAGTTCTGGGCGTCAATTGGATTGCTCGCTATTGCCTATCTTGTGCTGTGTGCGTGCGCCTATCCGATGAAGCTGTCCGTCCCCATTGCGGCGTTGGTGATGGCTGCGGGAGGAGGCCTCGCGATCGCACCTGATCTCTACTATGCATGGCACTCTCATGGTTACTCTGGGGTCACTGCCAGGAGCATGAGCGGGACAGATTACAGTGATGCGTTCTTTGAGATTACGGCCTACCTGTATGTCGGCCGTGGTAAGATTTTGTGTGTGCTTGGGATGGGGGCAGCGTTGGTGCTCGATGCGGTGATAGTTGATTTTCGGGCGAGGATTCAACGAAGGCGGATTGAGGAGGCCCAAGCGAGGCCGTCAACTTGACCCGCAGTCGGCGGCGGTTCAGAGTGCAGGTTGCCTGGAACGTTTCGGTAATGAGTCATGAGAAGATCCCATGCCTAAAATGCCCAAGTGGCCGTACCGCAGTCCGTCGTGTTCACAGTGTCGGCGAACTGATTGGAAGACCGCCTGTGAGTGTGGGCATTGGTGGTGCGGCGCTGACGGGGCGGTTTCTGGCAGTGTTCGTTGGCGGTCGCATGGTCCTGGTCAACAACCCATAGGCGAGCAAAAAGTAAGTGGGGGCCGAGACGAGGAAGGCAATCAGCAGGCCCGCCAATGAGGCTGCGAAGCCTCCGGCGATGTCAGCAGTCGTCAACTTGATGTCTGGAGTGGCCGCGATCACGACCAATGACGCCACTGACCCTTTGATCCAGCCACAGATGCTGATGAGGCAGGGGAGGGGCAGCAGGATCAGGTACGCGGCCAGAACCGATGCCGGGCGTTGCGAAGTCACGAGATAGCAGGCTCCCGCGAAAATAGCTGCTGCGGAAAGCAGTACCAACAAGGCCGCCATCGAACTTTGACTGTTCAAGATCCATCCGAGTTGAGACATCTTGGGGTCAATGGCCTGGCCGAGGACTGGGGACATGGTGAATTGCATTGTTGGCCGCCTTCGAGAAAGGGCAGAGGAGATGTGGAGTTCAAAGTTTGATCCAACACTGCATAATGTTCAACATTATTCTGTCGGAAATTGCGGGCAGACGTGGACCACGCTTGCAACATTGTGAGCCGCCGGTGAAGTCGATTAAGAGTCGCTGCTTCCGTCCGGGCGAGCCGGAACGGAGAGCACAAGAAGATGACTTTGTAGCTGGCTAGTTGTGATCCCGACCGGGGCGAGCCCGGCGGAAATCGGGCAGACGTCAATAAGCGGCGGATGTGTTTTGATTGGCGGCAGCACCGTTGCAAATGTCGGCGGTGATCTTGTACGAGTGCAGGCGGGCTTGATGATCGTAGATCTGGGAGGTGATCATTAGTTCGTCGGCAGACGTTTGCGCGATGAAGTCGTTGATTGCTTTGGTCACTGTGGCTGGGGAGCCGATGGCGGAGCAGGGGAGGACTTGTTCGATGAGGGCTCGTTCTGCGGGGCCGATGCGATTCAGGTAGCCTGCGACGGGGGGTGGCAGTTGCCTGGGGCGGCCGGAGCGGAGGTTGACGAAGGCTTGCTGCATCGAACTGGCGAGTAGCATTGCCTCGGCATCTGTGTCGGCGGCAAACACGTTGTAGCCGAGCATGACGTAGGGTTTGTCGAGTTGCTCGGACGGTCGGAATTTACTGCGATAGAGGGCAATCGCCTGCATCATTTGTTCGGGAGCGAAGTGCGAGGCGAAGGCGTAAGGGAGGCCCAGCATCGCCGCCACCTGGGCGCCGAAGAGGCTGGATCCCAGAATCCAGACGGGGACTTTCGCGCCGGTGCCGGGGACGGCTCGAATCAGTTGGTTTGGTTCTGGCGACATGAAGTCCATCAGTTCCATCACATCTTCGGGGAACTGATTCGCGTCCGTGGCGAGGTTTCGTCGGAGGGCTCGCGAGGTCGCCTGATCGGAACCTGGGGCGCGACCGAGTCCGAGATCGATGCGGCCGGGGTAGAGGGCCTCGAGGGTGCCAAATTGTTCGGCGATGACGAGCGGCGAGTGGTTGGGCAGCATGATTCCGCCCGCGCCGACTCGGATGGTGGAAGTTCCGCTGGCCACATGGCTGATCAGGATCGATGTCGCGGCGCTCGCGATGCCCGGCATGCCGTGATGTTCAGCGAGCCAGAATCGATTGAAGCCCCAGCGTTCGCCATGCTGGGCGAGGTCGAGCGAGTTTTGGAACGACTGGGCCGGACTGCCCCCTTCGGTGATGGGACAGAGGTCAAGAATCGACAACGGAATCATGGACATCGCCTTACCCGAACAGAAACAAATGACGCCCCGACAAGGGGCGTTGATCGTTGTTCGGGGGAATTGGGAACAGGTGTCCGAATTGTAGGCGTGTCCTTGTGCGGGTCGAGGGTATCGCCGTTCGCTGATGTTGATTGGTGGCGGTTTCAACGCGAAGGCGCTAAGGAGGATCGGGCCGTTGAGGAGTGGGGGTATCGAGCGCTGCGAAGAAAAGACGGGTTGGAAACCCGTCCTACGTGAAGAGGGGCGCGTGGGTGTTGTTCTAGGGGTAGAAAGGACTGTTGTCGTTCTGGTTGCGGGCGACTGGCGTTTGGACGGGGAGTTGTCGACGCGTCGATTGGGCTGTGGGAGCCGGCTGGCGGGTGGGGGCTTCGCGGTATTCGTAGTAGGGGCTTTCGCGGTTGGTTGAGGGTTGCCAGGTTCTCGTCTGGGTCATCGGGGTTTGCGAGGCGACTGGTTGTGATGTGGGAGGGATTGGTTGAAACGTGGGGCGGGCGGTGCCGTAGTTGGGTTGGACGTAGGTCGGCTGAGGGTTGGCTGGCATGCGTTGCAGGGGGGCCTGGCGAGTTCCACAGGAGCCTGAAGAACAGGCTGGTCCACTATAAGGATAAGAGGGTGTGTTGGAGTAAGGGGCGGAGTAATAGGTCTGCCATGGCATGGTTGGGAAGTACCAGCCTCCGTTCTGGGCGAAGGCGTTGTCACTGCAGGCCGTGGCAATCACGAATGCCAAACTCATACAAAACTGTTTTGCATTTACCTTTTTACCAAGCATGATGCGAATCCTTTCAAAACTGGCAGAGTCGTTGTTCGTCGCAATCGCGAGAGTTGTCTCACACATCGCAACGGGCATGCCGAGGGACGCTGACTGAGTTCGTTGTGCAATCACCGCGCGGTCGGCTCGATCCGTGATAAGAAATACGGGTTATCCGGTGCCTCGATCGGCAGGTTCGGCCGATTCACGGTGGCTACAGACGTGTTCCTCCACGTTCTTTCAGCCAACTGTCTCGTAAACATTGCAGTGGCCGGTCTCTCACCACAGTGACTCTTACAATTTTCAGAGTGACAATTGGCTGTTTTCTAATGGGAAAAAGCCCATTTCTCTCGATTTTGATCGCTTTCAATACGCTCAGACGGCAGCTCTGGCCGGTCCATTTCAAAAAAGGGATTGACACAACGACTCTGGCACGATCGCTGCTTATCACCTGTTCTCATGTGACAGTCATCCGACCGACCGTCACACCAAAGGATTGAACAGGTCGCACGATCAACCAAAGGGAGTACTAAGATGTTGATCCTCACACGGAAGCGAAACGACGCGATTATCATTGGCGACAATATTGTTGTGCGAGTGATGCACACTTCTAAGGGAAGTGTGAAGATCGGGATTGATGCACCGGATTCAGTTCGCATCATCCGCGGTGAACTGCACGACATGACCATGACGCACGAGGACGGCGTTGCCGACACTCTGCTTCTTCAGCACTAACCATTGACGTTAGTGCGGCGAATGATCGCCAAGCCTGGGATTTCTGCTGAGCAATTGTCCCCAAGCACCGTGGCCGGTGCTGACTCCTGGAAGGAACCGCAAACATGACGACTTACTTTACGAACCGACGTTTATTCGGAATCGTCGCTCTGACCCTGTTTTATGCGACGACACTGGTGCAAGCTGGCGACAAGCCCAGCAACACGGACTTTGGTGCCGCTCCCGATAGTTATATTGGGAAGCTGGAGCCGACTCCCAAGGGCCCGATCACTCTGCGAGAACGTCTGATTCGCGAAGGGATCCTGGATGACAGTGCTGTGGCGGCTTCAGGCCAACCCCTGAAGTTTCGTGCTCGCCAGCCACAAGTGGAAGAACTGCCTGCTCCACCGCGACAGGTTGCTCCGGCGGAAACGGCCCCGGTTCGCAAGCCTGCTGTCGAAGAACGCAAGCCACCAAAACAGCTTACTGTCAGCGAGAAGATCCAATACCGATACGCAGATCCTCGTGAACAACGATTGCTGGAACGATTGAATAACCAGACGGCTCAGCAGTTGTATGTGGAAGTGTCGCAGATGGTGGACGCTCGCCATATCAAGCCTTCGACGTATGCTCAACGAGTTGACGCCGCATTCGAACACCTGGATCTGGCGTTAACGACTCGTTCGTTCCAACAGACAGCGAAGTTGCAAGCGGATGAGCAATCGCTGGGACAGTTGAGAGACGCGTTGAATCAGATGCGTCAGCGAGTGAACGTCAAGAACCTGGACGACGCCGTGACGACGATGAATCGTGTGCAAGACCTGGTCAGCAGCAAAGTCGGGATTCGTCCCGGAGCGGTTGGCCTGGAATTCGTGCATGCCGAACTGGATACGCTCGATCAGTTCTCATCGCTGATTCCTCCCGAAAAGGTGGGTGGTCCGAGTGTTGGACTGAAAGAGAACATCGTCGGGATTGGCGTGGAAGTCGAACCTCATACCGAAGGCTTGAAGGTGCTGAAGGTTCTGCCTGGTGGTCCTGCTGCTGACGCTCAGATTCGTCGTGGTGACGTGTTGACGGCTGTCGATCAGCAGTCGCTGAAGGGGTTGGAGTTGAATCAGGCTGTAGAACATATCCTGGGGCAAGTTGGATCGTCGTTGAAGCTGGACTTGCTGCGTGGTGCTCAACGAGCCGATGTGACGCTGGTTCGTCGCCGCATCGTGCTACACGCTGTGGCTTCGAAGATGGTTGATGACAAAGGCAAGGTCGGATACATCAAGCTGGAATCGTTCACCGAATCGTCAGTGAAGGAGATGGATGACGCGTTGATGGCTTTGCATAACGACGGGATGAAGTCGCTGATCATCGATTTGCGAGGTAATCCTGGTGGCCTGCTGACATCGGCGATCGCGATCTCGGATCGATTCCTGCCAGCCGGGACAATCGTTTCGACGAAAGGACGCAATGCTTCGGATAATTCGAAAGAAGAAGCGAATTATGCTCAGACGTGGAAGGTTCCGCTGGTGATCCTGATCGATCGCAACAGTGCCAGTGCCAGCGAAATCCTGGCGGCGGCGATTCAGGAAAACGGTCGTGGAATCATCGTCGGTGAACGGTCATACGGTAAGGGAACGGTTCAGACTCTGTTCCCACTGCAGACGGCTCCTGCTGGACTGCGATTGACGACGGCTAAATTTTATAGCCCCGAAGGTCGTGAAATGGCTGGTGCTGGTGTGACGCCTGACTTGAAAGTCGACCCCACGATTGGAGACGATGCTGAAAACGACGCTGCGATCGCTGCTGCATTGAAGACCGCGGTTGATCCCCGGTTGAAGCAAATGGCTTTGCGATACATCCGCACCAGTGAAGCTCCACGGGCTCCACGCACGACCATCTGATCGAGTCAAGACGACTCGCTTTATCACTTCCATCGGAAAAGGATCACCGATGCTGACGGCCAATATTGAGGACGGACCAAGAGGTCCGTCCTCAAAGCATTCTTTGGGTGTGCATTTTCGCGGATGGAAAGAGTTGGCCAATTCCGCCGACGATTGAATCGCGACTGGCTCGCGAGGATCGATCGTCGGCGGAATC
>CBIHQO010000191.1:0-9432 GCA_966211735.1 uncultured Schlesneria sp. | reverse complement strand
TGGCTGCAGACGCAGTACTTCTGACATACGTCGGAACTGACGGAGCCCTCACCGGACATCGCCTGTACCTCGAGATCAGCTCGATCCAAAACGAAGCCGACCTCAATGCGGCGGCGGACGTGCTGAGAAAAGAACTCGCGTCCCAAGCCTCAGGCAAGCTGATCGACCTGCTGACATGGGGCACCGGCAAGGGAGCGGCCGCATTCAACAAGCGCTACAAGGTCACGATCGATCACAATCAAGTGCGCCGACTCAGCACCGGCGAAATGCCGCTGATACCTAATCCGAAGAATCTCCCGATCAAAGTCGTCAACAAGACGCAGGCACAGAATTCGACGGACACTTCCTCCAAATCGTCGAAAAGCCGCCGAAAGAAGTCAGACATTTCGTATGTTACGGACCCCAAAACAGGACTAACGATTGAGGCAGTGGGCAAGATCACCGGAACACACCCCGGGAGAAAAAAGGGGACTCTACCGGAACCTCAAGGAGGCCGAATGCCGGGCGAGCATCGAGGTCACCTGATACCAGAAGGAGGAGTTAGAGATCCTTCAAAAGTGAATGTTCAGAAAAATCTCATATCCGAATCACCACGATCAAACCTCCGCTTGAAGAAATCATTTGACATCAAGGCTTCAAAACTTGCGGATGCATTTCCAACAAAAGTTGTGCACACGCGGCATCGTCCGTTGAGGCATCCAGGGGAAACTCGCCCCTATGCTGTGGAGCATTGGATTGAAGTCAACGGTAAGAAAGTTTATGGAGTGACAATATTTAATCCCTAGGAAATAAGCATGACACTGCAAGATGAAGAAACACCGATCGATCAGGAAATCGTTAATGAGTTGGTTGGCCTGATTCCTCAAGCATGGACACAGGTCGTGCTAGAGGTGAAATACTCGTGCGATGAACGAGGAGAAGGCTTCGAGCACTCGATTTACAACCCGGATGGACATCGAGACTTTGTCGAACCGTCTGATGCAATCTATTCGGCAACGTGGGAACTTCAGGAACTGTTTCGCAAGTATGGCGGGAGTTGGACTCAAGTCACGTACCGAGTCCGCGTCGACAACGACGGGATTGAATACAAAGTTAACTTTGATTTATCAGAGTGACAGGAGATCTTAGCGTTGTTTGGAGGTCAGCCGTGAAAGCGGGTACGCATCCGCACATTGAAGGTGGATATGAATTAGCTTGCTTTGAATTCAGTTGCCTTTCCTGCATGGTGGCTGGTGAAACGAGGTTGTGACGGCGAAGTCGTTCATTTCTGACTTTGCAAATGCACGCGAGCAAGATCCCGAGCGAACTTCGCGGCGTTCGGTATCCGGCGATTTTTGAGGAACGCAAGAAACTCGGCGGGTGTGCGGTTGGTCAGGAAGTTGTGATAGATGGCGAACCTGATTCCCATCCCATTGCTCAATCCAAGGACCTCGGATTCGCCTGGCGGGTCTTGTTCCTCGCCTTCGGCGTACTCTTGCTCATCGCTGGTGGCGTCCGGATCACCCAGGAATCGCAGGCCGAAACGGATGACCGCGTCCTTGTTGTGAGACAGGTACTCTTGAATGCCCGCCGTTGTCAGACCCGAGACACTGATTTGTGCACGAAGGTAGGTCATGCTCGCGGTGCCGTCATCGTAAATCAGCTTGAGACGACGCCCGGCCGCGATCGGGTGTTCGACCGCCGCCAACACGTCTGACTTCAGCAGGGCCAGCACCTCCTGATAGACGGTCGGGATGATTTTGATACCGTCCGGCGTTTGCATGACGAGTCACTTTCAACGGGAATTGGTTCACACCTCGGGCGCGGACTCCCCTGCGAGGATCAGTAACTTGAGAACGGTCGCCCAGTTTCTGGTGGTGGTCGCCTTGCCTTCCTTACCGAGCAGAGCCTTACCCACTTTGCTTTCGAGGATGCCGGTGACACAGTGAAGATAGGCCGCTTTCTTGCCGATCACGAATTCTTCCGGCGCGACGGCCAAATGCTGGAGCGGTTTCAGTCCAGCCAACGACTTGGCATCTTGCACAAAGGCGATCAACAGGCGGGAATGATCAGCGGCGTTCTCGGCAAACGGATTCTCGGTCGCGATCGCGGTGAGTTCCTTAGCCGACTTGACGATCACTGCGACCTCAAATTGAAACCTATTTGCGATCGCTGCGGAAATCTCCGAAGCGAGCTTGGCCGAAGTCCCTGTTGACGCCTGGAACACCGCGTTGCCGCTGTTGAGAAGCGTCACGACATCAGTGTGGCCTAGTTCACCGAGCAACTCACGTAGCTCGGCCATGGGAATGCGTTTGGCTTTCCCAACATTGATACCGCGGAGCAGAGCTACGAAGGTGGGCATTTCAGACACCTTGATATCGAGTCGAGGCATTCTGATCGATGACTGCAACAATACATACGGTCCTGCCCCTCACTTATCATGATCTATTCGGGTTTCGCCATCCGCACTTCGATGGTCACAACGCCTGAGCGGACTGCTGTCGTGTCATCGCCGAAAGACCTGAAATCCGTCATCGTCAGGTATGCGATCATCGCCTGATTGTTGGCAACGGAGACGAGCGCGAGTTCGGTAAAGCCATGATGGTCGGGAAGCGTCAGCTTTTTTTCAGCGGTTAGCGTGAGGTTTTGAATTTTTGGCTTCCGAGAAATGACATCATAGGTGACACTTTGACCGTCAGGCTGTTCCTCAGTGATGCTTGAAATTCGACTTTCGATAAATGCCAGGAAGCGATCGCTATTGATCTGCAGTTCGGCTTCCACCCGATGCGATGCTCGAGAGCGTTGCCGGCTTCCAGCGAAAAACACAATCCCAACCGCAATACAGAGCACTGCGGCTGCGACAATGCAAATACATTGAGCTCGGTTGGCCATGCTTTCTCTGCCGGAGGATTATTCTCTCGGTTGAGACGCTCCAACTACTTGCAAAGTTCCACCTGGATCGTTTTGACGAGGTCGGCTTCGCTGACCGTTTGCGATTCACCGCTGGCGAGGCTTTTGATCTGCCAGACGCCGGTGGCGAATTCATTTGAACCTGCGATCAGAGCCAACTTGAATCCCTTGCGGTCGGCATATTGCAGTTGCTTACCGAGTTTTTTCACGTCGGGATAGACTTCGGCATTGATCCCTTCGGCACGTAAGACGCGGCCGATGCGGAGGTAGTCGCCAAGTCTTGCGGCGTCGAATTGCGTGATCAGGACCGGCGCGGGAGTCGCCTGGGTGCCCAACAGCTTCAGTTCTTCCATTGCTGCCAAGAGACGATCGAGTCCGAGACTAGCACCGACTCCTGGCAGACGCTCTTTTGTAAAGAGTCCCGCAAGGTTGTCGTAGCGGCCGCCCGAGCAGATGCTGCCAATTCCGGGGAGGTCGCCGAGGAACGTTTCGTAGATCGTGCCGGTGTAATAGTCGAGTCCGCGGGCGATCGACACGTCGAGAGCGACTCGTTCGGCGGGGATACCTGCGATGGCGATCGCGGTAAATAGCTCACGAAGGCGACTGACGCCGAGCAGGCCGATTTCGTTGCCTTCGAGCATCGTCTGGAGTTGGTCGAGCGTGATGTTCGGGTTGGCGAGTTCCAGCACCTGACGGGCTTGCGCTTCTGTGGCTCCGACTCGTTCGACCATCTCGGCAACGACGGCATCCGCACCGATCTTGGCCAGTTTGTCGAGGGCGCGGAGCACACCGACGGACTGATCGAGCAAGCCTAGTTTGCTGAGGACCCCGTTCAGGATCAATCGATTGTTGACTCGAATCGTGAAACGGTCAAAGCCGAGTGCAACCAGCAGGTCATGAATGACGAGCAGCGTTTCGATGTCAGCGGCATTGGAATCGGTGCCGATCGTATCGAAATCGCATTGGACGAATTCGCGATAGCGGCCGCGCTGAGTGTTTTCGCCACGCCAGACGGGGGCGATGTGATAGCGTTTGAAAGGTGTACCGACAGTCGCCAAGTGCTGAGCGGTGAAGCGAGCGAGTGGAACAGTCAGGTCAAACCGCATCGCGACATCTCGGTCGCCCTGCTTGAAACGGAACAGTTGCTTATCGGATTCGTCTCCCCCTTTGCCAGTCAGGATCTCGGCATATTCGAGGGCCGGCGTATCGATGGGGCTGAACCCATAGCTGCGAAAGACTCGCCGTGCCGTCTCCATCAGTCGCTCGCGCACGAGCATGATTTCGGGGAGATAGTCGCGGAAACCCTTGAGGGTACGGGGGGTGATCAGTGAGTCAGACACAGCATGTTTTCAGGTTGGTGGTCGAAGATGCAGGCCGGTCGTCAACGAGTCGTCACGACCGAATCACCGCGATCTAAAAAGGTTTTATTGCAGTTGACTTAAGCAAAAAGAGAGCAGACACGGCCTTGTCGAAGACTCCAAAACCGTGGCACCCTGACTCGCAATTTTTGAGCAGAAGGGAGCTCATTGAATCTCGCCAGTTATCCGACAATCGGCAAGCTGGGGAGGTTCGGTTCGCCACGCTTGCGTCGGGGTTGTGGCTTGGGTGGCAAAATCGCTTCGGCGTATTCCCAGACTTGCTCGGGCGATTCGAAATACTTGTCGTAACAGCCGTCGTTATCGTATTCGCAATTGTCGGTCGAGTAATCTCGGCAGATTTGCGGGCGAGTGTGATAGATGCCGCACATGTTGTCGGGTTGCAGGTGTCGGCAATCTCCGTAGACCAGCAGGTACCAGACGTTGTCGTCGACGAACACCGAAGTTCGACCATGCATGATGTACCAGCGCATGTGATCGAAATCTTCCCATGTCTTGGGGGTTTCAATCGGCAAGGCGAAGTAGCGGCAGCACCGCGCGGTGCAGTACTGGCAGAGAATTTCTCCTGGCTTTAGGTCTTCGCGGCGAACTTTTGTCTTACGCATCCGTACTCTTCCTGCCCTGTGCCCATAATCCCAAACGGAATGGCGAGCAGTCTAACGCGGGACGGGACAAAACGGTATTGAGCCGCCGCCGATTGACCGAACCTGCGGCACGGGAGATACTCGAAGCGAGATCTGATTTCGCCGGACGCCTGAAGGGCCTGCTGATGTCGCTGCCGAACAGATGTTTTTTGGCCTTGATGCTGCTGCCCGCCACATGGGCGGTGGGCGAAGAGCCTCTGAAGCCGGACTATGAGACGCAAGTAAAGCCTCTGCTGGCAAAGCACTGTCTGCAATGTCATGGCCCCGAGAAGCAGCAGTCGGGACTGCGGATCGACAGCGGACGAGCGATCACTGACGGCGGGGACAGCGGCCCGGCGCTGGTTGCTCGTGATCCCGCGAAAAGCCTGTTGATTCAAGCGGTGACGGGAGCCGAGGGGGCGTCCAAGATGCCTCCGGAAGGACCGCGACTGTCTGAAGCGGAGATCCAGGTACTAAAAGATTGGATCACTGACGGTGCGAGATTTCCGGCCGATGAAGTTGTCGCCGCGACCATTCAGAAGAAGGGGGGCGATCATTGGGCATTTCAGCGCGTGACGCATCCAGTGCCTCCTGTCACGGCAGGAATTCTTGAGAGGAGTGCGATCGACAGCTTTATCACAGCGCGACGCGAGCCCGTGCAGTTGCCGCCGTCGGCGGAAGCAGACCGCTGGACGTTGATTCGCCGCGTGTCGCTCGATTTGCTCGGTGTGCCACCGTCACCGGAAGAGGTTCAGGAGTTCGTCCACGACAACTCGCCCGATGCTTATGAGAAACTGGTCGATCGGCTGCTGGCAGCGCCTCATTTTGGGGAACGCTGGGGGCGAGACTGGCTGGATGTGGCTCGGTATGCGGATTCCAACGGGTTCACTCGCGATATGCCGCGGACGATCTGGAAGTATCGTGACTGGGTGGTTGCCGCGTTCAATCGCAATCTGCCGTTTGACGAGTTTGTCATCGATCAGATCGCAGGCGATATGCGGGCCGATCCCAGCCTGGAGCAGCTGGTCGCGACGGGCTTTCACCGGAATACGCTCGTTAACGAAGAGGGGGGAACCGACCCCGAGCAGTTTCGAGTCGAGGCGGTTGTCGATCGGACCAATACGACGGGGACGGCTTTTCTAGGCATGACGATCGGGTGTGCTCAATGCCATGACCACAAATACGATCCGATTTCGCAGCGCGAGTATTATCAACTGTATGCCTTCTTCAACAGCACCGCGTTTAACGGTGGCGATCCGACTGCACCACGGATCGATGTCCCGTCGGCGGAACAACTCGCGATGAAGGAACCCGAACGACAACGGCAAATTCGGGCGAAGATTGCCGAACTGGAGCAAGCGATTGAATCTCAGGCGGAGGCGATCGCGGCAGATCAAGCGGCATGGGAAAAAACACTGAGCGATGACGACAAGAAAAAGCTGCCGTTCAACGTCAAGAACGCTGTTGACCTGCCGCCACGAGATCGCTCGGCGACTCACAATCGCGATCTGGGAGCCTATTTTCGTGGGCTTGAAGTGGCACGCCAGAAGTTCGTCGAGCTGGATCAGATCGCGAAACTGCGTGTGCAGGAGCCGACGTTCCCGACGACGATGGTCATGCAAGAGCTTCCGAAGCCGCGAGAGTCTCACATTCACTTGCGAGGCGACTTCCTGCGCAAAGGGGCCACGGTGCAGCCAGCAGTGCCTGTTGTGCTGGGTGGCCCGGCGGTTGGGACATTGTCTGAGAACACGGTGCCATCGACGCGGCTGGATCTGGCGAAGTGGCTGGTTTCAGAAGACAACCCGCTGACCTCCCGAGTGACGGTGAACCGGATCTGGCAAAAGTATTTTGGGCGTGGCCTGGTGGAGACCGAGAACGATTTTGGATTGCAAGGGACTGCTCCGACTCATCCGGAATTGCTCGATTGGCTGGCAAGCGAGTTTTCCGGCAATACGAAGAGGGAAAAACGAACTGGCTGGGATGTCAAACGGATTCATCGACTGATTGTCTCGTCGGCCACGTATCGGCAATCGTCGTATCAACGTCCCGATGTGGCCGAGGTCGATCCGACGAACAAGTGGCTGTCGCAACAGAACCGGATTCGCTTGGATGCGGAGATCATCCGCGACGAAGCATTGGCCGCCGCGGGTCTACTGACATCGGAGATCGGTGGTCCACCGGTGTATCCGCCTCAACCGGACGGCGTGTTTGATTTCACCCAAGACAAGAAGCCGTGGAAGGCCGAGACCGACCGGTCTCGATACCGCAAAGCGATGTACACGCAACTTTGGCGGTCGAGTCTGTATCCTTCGATGACAGTGTTTGATTTCCCGGATGCGAATGTGGCGTGTACTCGACGCGTTCGGTCCAACACGCCGCTGCAGAGTCTGACGCTGGCGAACGACCTGGCGTTTGTCGAATTCGCGCGAGGCTTGGCCGTGCGATTGTTGTCGCTGCCCCAAGCTGATGATTCGCAGCGGCTGAATCTGGCGTGCGAGTTGTGTCTGGCTCGCGAACCTCGTTCAGCGGAGTTGGTTCGGTTGCGGGAGTTTGTTCAACAACAGCGGCAACGCTTCGAAGCGGACAAGCAGGCGGCGGCGGAGTTTGCCCCGAAACCGGTGCCCGACAATGTCACGACCGTGGAAGCGGCGACTTGGACAGCGGTCGCGCGAGTGTTGTTGAACCTGGATGAGTTCATCACTCGAGAATGAGTTGCCATTTTCACGCGGGCGGGCGGGAATTCAGCAGTTTGGCGCTGGAATGCTGCCGTCCCGTCGCTCGCTGGAATCCCGCTTACGCGGGAATGGCGAACTCCGGTCACCATTGCAATCAGTGATGCATAGCGGGCTGGCAGACGCGATTGCGGCCTTCGGCTTTAGCCTGATAGAGGGCCGAGTCGGCGGCAGCGACCAGTTCCGCGGCATTTGTGCCGTGGAGTGGAAAGCTGGCCACGCCGATACTGACGGTCACACCGAGACGCTTCTCGGCATAGCAGACTGGCATCAGTTCGATGGCAGCACGGATTTCTTCGGCGACGCGGAGAGCTCCCCCCATGCCGACGCCGGGCAGGAGGACGGCGAGTTCTTCGCCGCCGTAACGAGCTATCAAACTGCGTTCGCCCATTCGCGTTTGTCCCACGCGTTCGCGTAAGAGCTGAGCCGTCAGACGAAGGACTTCGTCTCCTGCCATATGTCCGTGCTGATCGTTGACCGCTTTGAACCGATCCAGGTCCGCGAGCAACAGCGAACATTCCTCGGAGACTCCCAAGCGGACTCGATCGACTTCGCACGTTAGTAGCGTATCGAAGACGCGGCGATTGGCGAGATCGGTGAGTCCGTCGTGGCGAGCCTGACGACGGATGGCAGCATCGCGATAGATGCGGCACAGAGTCTGCGACATCAGATCCGTGGCCCATTCCAGAAGGTGCAGCGCCCGACCGGGAAGCAACGCTCGACTTCGCCGGCTGAGAATCAGTGTTCCCAGCCGTTTGCCGGCGGAACGCAGCGGCAAAACAGCAGCGTGCCCCCAGAGCGAATCAATTCCCAACTGGTTCAGTTCGTCGTCACTGAGAATGTCGACCTGCAGGGAATCGACGGAATTTCGCACGAGGCGAATTTCGTGTCGACGCCAATCTTTAGAGATCGTGGCCGGGAGTGCGACTCCCGCTTCCACGACCGGTTCGGCGATGTCGCCTTCGCGTCGTGCGGCGAGAAAGACGGCGGCGCGATCCATACCGGCAGCCTCACATAAACGAGCGGTGAACTCGCCCAGCGTTTCCAGCGGTTGATCGGCGGCTTGATCCGTGATCGACTTAAGTTGCAGCATCTCACGCGCGATCCACAATTCGCCCTGGTGCTGAATCAGTTCGCGTTCCTGTCGACAGCGGGACAAGATCCCCTGGCTGATACGGCCCAGAATCTCGACTTGTTCGCTACGCCGCAGACCGGCGGGCCAGAGAGACGTAGTGGCCAGCAGCCCCGCGAGCCGGTTGTTCAGCTTGATCGGCACCAGGAAGAGTTCGCCGGGTGGTTGCGTTGGATCTTCAGGAAAGGCGGAGAGGTGCTCCACGGTGACCAGAGGTGAGCCACAGGCTTCTTGGAGTTGATACCGGCCGATGACCAGTGATTCGCGATGAAGTTGTTCGATCACGCGATCTTTGAAGCGGAACCCCGACTGATGACTGATGGCATCTCCGCGAATCGCCAGCGGCTGGGTCTCTGCGGCCGAGATATCAATCAGGGCGGCGAAGCCCGTCGTCGATTCGATGATCAGACGTCTTAAGAGACGGTTGCAACCAGTGATGCCGTTGCAGTTGATGATTTCGTTCAGTAGCTGATTTTCAGCATTGAGGTGAGCGCGCTCACGACTGAACCGCAGGACTTCGGCCTCCAACTGATGTACCTCGGTGAGAACATCGGAGAGACTGGCATCGGCGGCGCCGACCGCGGAAGAAGACCGGGTGCCGCGACTGAATCGATCCAATAACAATCCCAATTCGTTGGCCACCGACGAAGCGTTGGTGGCAACGGTTTCAAATCCCGGGA
>CBIHQO010000190.1:0-9483 GCA_966211735.1 uncultured Schlesneria sp. | reverse complement strand
GAATTGCGAAAGCAGAAGCGGCCGAGAAACTGGCTGGCGAGATGAAGATCGCTCGATTCGGAACGCCGACGGAGATTGGTGATGCGGTCGCCTTTTTGGCGTCATTCCGAGCGGCTTATTGTCAGGGGGCGGTCGTGGATATCGATGGTGGGCAAACGAGGACGCTGTAAGGGTCGCGTGTAAGAGTCCCGATTAAGGACAGGTGACCATTCACGACCAAGTGAACCGAGCGGCTTCGACGCTTGTCTCTGACATCTCTCTGTGTGTCGACAACTCGTGAAAGGTTTCGCGACGTTGGCTGTAGATGGGGGAGATGCTGCTGCGCATGTCGTGGAGCGGTGTCGACGGAACGCTCGAACGAAGTCGCAGGGGATCATGTTAGACGGCAGTCGCAACTCGAAAATAGCATTCAACTTCTGTTGTATCTGCCTGATTTGGGGTTCGACGTTTCTGGCCGTGAAGTATGCCATCGAGACCATCCCGCCGTTCGTGGTGACCGCACTGCGCTATGTGATGGCCAGTTTGGTGCTGGCCATGATCAGCCACCTGCGAAAAGAAACCTGGCTGACCGCGGCGAATCTGCGTCTGGCAGCCATCAGCGGATTCTTATTGAGCCTGGGTAACGCCCTGGTCTGTTACTCGGTGACATCATTGCCGACTGGTTTGGTCGCGGTGGTGATCGGATCGCTGCCCGCCTGGATCATTCTCTTTGACTGGCAACTGTTCCGCGGCAAGCCACCTCAATGGGGCCAGGTCGCGGGGATCGTGCTGTCGTTGATCGGGGTCGGTGCGCTGACCAGTTCACACTCAGAACATCTGGACATGCGGAATCTGCTGGTCTGGATCGCGCTATTCTCATCGATCGGGGTCTGGGCGATGGGGACGCTGGTTCAGCGTCAGGCTGCAGTGCGGGGTTCGATCTTCCTGTTCTCGTCGGTGCAGTCGCTGGTCGGTGGTGTGATGATTGGGGCCACGACCACCTGGGATGGGAGTCTGGCTTTCCACTGGGATCAGATTACGACTTCGTCCGTGCTGGCGCTGCTGTACCTGACGCTGGTTGGAACGGTGGCGGCGGGGACATCGTATGTGTGGCTGAGCCAGAACGCGGAACCTCGTCTGGTGAGTACCTACGCCTTGATCACTCCGGTCGTGGCCGTCTGGCTGGGCTGGCTGGTGGCGGGTGAAGCAGTGACGGCATCGACGCTTGGTAACTCGCTGATCGTGCTGGCTGGCGTGGGGTTGATTGCGTTAAGTGGTCAGGCCTGGCGAACGAAAGTGTTCGCGCGTCGAGCCCCCGTGATCCTGACCGAGCGGGTGCCAGCGGCGCTGCGGACGCCGGTTGAGGTGTGACGAATCTCGCCGGCCTTCGGATTGGGAGGACGAAGCTCCTGCGGAGCCGCGAATGTCGATGGTCCCGCAATAACAGGCGCGGCTCAGCAGGAGCTTCGCCCTCCCAAAAGGAAGACGTGGCCTTTCCCTAAATGATGGACGCGATTGATTCATGGTCGTCGCAGAACCACAATGAATGACCGGGGCCGTTGATTGTGCCTCGCAGGATTGACCGATCTCATTCATTCGCGGGGCCTTCGATGATTCGCACCTGGTTTGCTCGTTCGTGTCTGTGTGTCTGCTTTGTGGCGATGAGCGCGGTCAGTTTGCCTGCGGCAGATGTCTTTGAGCGACACGCGGCCCCCCTCGTGAAGCGTCTGGCTGAGGATGGCGAAGCGGTCACGCTGGTGACGATGCAGGATGCGTCCAAGATTAAGCCACTCGCCCCGACCATCGGTTCGCCATGCTTTGTCGCCAAGACCGATGAAGGGAGCTATGCGAAGCTGCTGGTTTCGTGGGGCTTGAAGAAGGGGAAGAATACCGAGAAGCCGATGCCGGTGTTGTTGATCGAGCGATACGTGGTTTATCGGGGTGATCGACTGGACCTGACTTCGGCGACGGGCAAAGACGTAATGCTGTTCCCTGGCTTTGCCTTCAACCTGGATATTGGCCAGGTCGTGCCGGAAGGGCAGGGAGGGGACATTATCTTCACTGCAGACGGTGAGTTGATCCCGGCGGACCACGTGAAACTTGTGGTCTTGAATGGATCGCAGTTGCCGCCAGCCGACAAAACCGCTCGGCGCGACCCCCAGGATCATGAAGGAGTTGTTGGCGAAGATTTCACAGGAACCTGGAAATTGAACGCCGATGGCCGCTGGCTGGGCGAGCTCGAGCTGAAAGTGACCGATGGCGGGAAAGCGACCGGATCATTCACCTCCGATGAATCGAAGAACTCTTATGAGGTCACCGGGCAGCTTGGCAGCACGCCGCATAACGTGAAGCTGGAAGTCTTTCTGGCGAACACGCAATTGTCCGTGGACGGATTTCTGTGGACGAAGGACAAGTCGCAGATGGCGGGAACCGTCACTATGACAGGCCGCAAATTCGGCTTTGTCGCGACACGTGTTGCAGGCGAATAAGTCGGTAGATTCCGCGTCATCGCGCCAGTCGGATGGACTGTGATCTGTGTACGACTTGTTGCCAAAAATCTCGACCGTACAGACCTGATATCAGGAACCGCGAACTAGATTCAACAGTGATTACGTCCACTCCGGGCCTACCAACAGTTTCGGCTGCCTTGCAGTCGCGTCCGAAACATGGATCAATGCCATGAGCACAGAAGCTGCTCCACACATCGAGTCGGTACTCAATGAGGTTCGAACCCAGTTCGGGTCCGATCCCTCAATGATCGCTCGGGTTGATGGAAGCGCGAGTCGAACATCGGTTACGGGAATGCCACCCCGTGAACAAGACGAATCGCTACTAAACGCCAAGATCCTGATCGTCGATGACGAACCGATCAACGTGAAGGTCTGTC
Source organism: uncultured Schlesneria sp. (assembly GCA_966211735.1). Lineage (GTDB taxonomy): Bacteria > Planctomycetota > Planctomycetia > Planctomycetales > Planctomycetaceae > Schlesneria. Next base: position 6,617 of record CBIHQO010000190.1, on the reverse strand, counting down.
AGAAGTACCTGCACGAATTAGGTTATAAGAAGTGCATCGGCCTGACGGACTCGACACGAACGATTGCCGTGATTCTGGATGAGCGTCCGGATGTGGTCATCCTGGACGTGATGATGCCGATTGTCAGTGGCGTCGATGTTTTGAAGCTGATCCGTCGACATGACGAGCTGACTCATCTGCCCGTCCTGATCCTGACGGCCTCTGCCGACCGTACGACGAAGTTGACGGTCCTGAACCTGGGGGCGACCGACTTCTTGACGAAGCCGATCGATCCCAGCGAGATGGCCCCGCGAGTTCGCAACGTCCTGTCGGTCAAGCGCTATCACGATTCGCTGCGCAACCATGCTCAAGCTCTGGAAGAGGCCGTTCGTCAGCGGACTGCCGAATTAGAGTCGTCTCGCATGGATGTCATTCACTGCCTGGCCAGGGCGGTGGAATATCGCGATGACCACACCGGTCGACATGTTGAACGAGTCGGTCGCTATTCGGGAATGATTGCGCGGACGCTGGGGATGGACCCGACGACCAGCTCGATGATCGAATTGGCGTCGCAACTGCATGACGTTGGCAAGATCGGTGTTCCCGACGACATCCTGCTGAAGCCGGGCCGGTTGACACCGGAAGAGTATGAGCGGATGCAGAAGCATACGCTGTTCGGTCGAAAGATCGTCGAACAGATGAGCGAACGGGAGTGGGAAAAACTGCGTCAGCATGTGCAGATCGGTTGTCGAATCCTCGACGCTCCCCGGTCGCCGTTGCTCACCATGGCCTCACGGATCGCGTTGACGCATCACGAACGCTGGGATGGATCGGGGTATCCGCTGGGATTGGCTGGCGAAGACATTCCGATCGAAGGTCGAATCACAGCGGTGGCCGATGTGTTCGACGCACTCAGTAGTGTGCGTCCGTACAAGCCGTCCTATCCGATTGACAAGTGTTTTAACATTCTGCGTAGCGAAAGCGGCTCGCACTTCGATCCCAGGGTGATCGAAGCCTTTTTCTCACGCCGCGATGATGTCGTGCGAACTCAACTGGAACTCGCCGATACCGAGTGATCCAGAGAACTGGATTGGGCCTCGCCGAAGGGCGGCTCGCTCGCTTTAGTCGCTTATCTCGCCAGGGATTTGGGTCGATCACGTGATTGGATCGCGTCCGACGACTGCCGATTTCTGGCGGAAGTGGCGACGGCTCGACGCGTGACGGCATGACCAGATCGACGACTCGGACGAGAGCCGAAGTCCGCACCCAGAAATAACTTCCCGGCACCTAAAGGCGTGCTAAGTTCTGTCTATATCCTTGGGCCTGAGTTCGTTGTTCATTGGAGTGAAGATGTCGTCCGTCGTTCATCCCGTCGAGATGGAGCAACTCTTTAGCAGCCGGATCGAGACGCCAGCCAAGCCAAAATCGGTCAGCCCCCACATGCAGGAACTGTCCTGGCCGGCCAAGTCGGTCTTGATGGCCGCCGCGACATTGATGATTGGCTTTTCGACGCTGGCGGCCTGTCGCGGTAACGATGCGCGAAGCACTTCCAAGATGATTGCTCGAGGTGATTCGTCGCTGGCGTATTCGGCCTTGTCGTACATCACCTGGCCGAAGGAATCGTTCGAAGCCGAGAATTCGCCCTTCGTGATGGCCGTGCTCGGAAAAGTGTCGTCCGTTCATGAAAAGCTGCAGGCCCCTTACCTGGAGGGGAAAAAACGGATTCATGGGCGGACCGTCGAGATTCGCAAATACGATTCACCCGAAGAAATTACCAATAGCCATGTCCTGCTGGTGGCCGAGTCGTATCCGCAGAAATTGGCGAACCGAGCTTTGGCAATGGTCGATGGTAAGTCGGTACTGACGATTGGTGAGACCGAGACATTCGCCAAAACCGGTGGAGTGTTGAGCATCGTGAAGAGTGGCGATAGTTCACTGCTGGAACTCAGTCTGCGAGCCGCTGCGAAGCAACGATTGAAGGTCGACGTTCGATTGGTCAACGTCTCAGTCCTGGTGGACGAAGATTGAGGTCGCTGATGCCCGCCGCAGGCTGGATCCGCAACTTGCACTTGCGAACGAAGCTGATTCTGTTGTCCGCGATCACCGTGGGACTGGCATTGGTGTTGGCGTGCGCCGGTTTTCTACTGAATGACCTGAGACTATTGCGCGATTCGAAGCTGCGCCACTTGAAGATGCAGGCCGAACTGCTGAGCTTCAGTAGTTCGGTGGTTGTCTCGATGGGGCAGCGGCATCAGGCCGAGGAACTGCTGGCCTCGCTGCGATCCCAGCCGACGGTTGAAATGGCCGGTCTGTACGATGCCAACGACCGACGCGTCGCATTTTATTCGCAGAAGATCAACGACATCGTGCCGGCGAAGGTGCCGATGCGAGACGGCATCCGAACCACGGCAACGGGTTATCTGGAGATCTTTCAACCGATCACGGATCCCCAGCAGACGCGCGTGGGGACCGTTTATCTGCGGGCCAGCATGCGCGATTTGTGGGAGCAAATGAGCAGCTACTCGCGCGTGTCGCTGCTGGTGATGGTCCTGGCGCTGGGAGTCGCCACGCTATTCGGCTCGGTCATGCAGAACACGGTGTCGAAGCCGATCCTGGAACTGGCCGCCGCCGCTCAGAAAATTACGTCCAACGACGATTACTCGATTCGTGTCCATTCCGATTCTCGCGACGAACTGGGGGTTCTGTACAACTCGTTCAATCGCATGGTTGAGCAGGTGCAGTTATCACGTAACGAGCTGGAACTGGGCCAGAAGCAACTGGAACGCCGCATCGCCGATCGAACATTCCTGCTGCAGGAAGAAATCGAACACCGGACACGCATTCAGTCGGAACTGGTGAAAGCCAAAGAACGTGCCGAAGCCGCCAGCCAGGCGAAAAGCAGCTTCCTGGCGAACATGAGTCACGAGATTCGAACGCCGCTGAACGCGATCCTGGGATTTGCCGATCTGTTGCGGACCGGTGGCGATCGCAACAATGAGGCGGAACGCCAGGATTTCCTCGAGACGATTCATCGCAGCGGCGAACATCTGCTGACGCTGGTCAACGATATCCTCGATCTGACCAAGATCGAAGCGGGCCAGATGGACTACGAGCAAATGCAGTTCTCGCCCCATCAGGTGATCGCCGAAGTCATGTCGGTCATGCGGGCGCGAGCTCACGGCAAGGGGCTGGCTCTGGACTATCACTGGTATGGCTCGATTCCCGAATTCATCACCAGCGACTCGGCTCGTTTCCGTCAACTGCTGCTGAACCTGATCGGTAACGCAATCAAATTTACCGAACGCGGCGGCGTTCTGGCTGTGGCGCGTTTGGATGCCGAACGTAATGAATTGACCGTGGATGTCATTGACACGGGGATCGGAATTCCCGCTGGCGTGTGCGAATCGATCTTCAAGCCGTTTACGCAGGCCGATAGCTCGGTCACGCGGCGATTCGGCGGAACGGGTTTGGGTTTGTCCATCAGCCGCCACCTGGCGACCGGGCTGGGGGGACGCATTTCGGTCCAAAGCGAAGTCGGCAAGGGAAGCACGTTCTCGGTGACGATTGCGACTGGACCATTGTCGGAAGTTCGCCTGCTGGATCATCCAGTCTCCGACATCGTGACCGTAGCGCGGCCTCAGCCCACACCACCTCGCAGCCGGCTGGATGGCCTGTCGGTCCTGGTGGTCGACGACGGCGAAACGAATCGCAAGCTGATTCGACTGGTGCTGGATCGAGCCGGTGCGACGACGCGCATGGCCGACAATGGACTCGAAGCGGTCGAGTTGGGATTGGCACATCACTTCGACCTGATCCTGATGGACATGCAGATGCCGTTGATGGACGGTTACACCGCCGCCCGTCGACTGCGCGAACAGGGCTGCCGAGTTCCCATCGTGGCGCTGACGGCCCACGCGATGCGCGGCGACGCCGAACGCTGCATCGAAGCGGGCTGCTCGGACTACCTGACCAAGCCGATCAATCCCGAGAAGTTGATCGAGAAGATTTCCTCGATCCTGGGTGAGCTCAACACCGTTCCCGTCACGGTTCCGAAGAGAGAGGCGAAGCGGCTGCTACACGATGCCGTTATCTCGGAGCTGCCGGTCGATGATCCGGAATTCGCCGACATCGTGACCGAATTCGTCGATCGATTCCGATCCAAGCTGACGGAGATGCATCAGGCCCATACGTCCGAAGACTGGCAGACGATGGCCGAGTTGGCCCACTGGCTGGCTGGTGCTGGGGGTTCTGCCGGCTTCCCGATTCTGACAGACGCGGCCCGTGATCTGGAAACGAAGCTGCATAAGAATGATCTGGCGGACGTTGACGATCTCCTCGATCGGCTCGACCACCTGCTGCTGCTGATTGGGTTCGGGGCTCCGCTCACACCGGTGGAACTGGAGAGTTCGCGGTGATCTGAATCCTGCGGATGAAAACGACGCATTCATCTCGCTTCGAAATTGAAACGCAGAGGCACGAAGGGCACAGAGAAGTCCCAGTTAGTGTTGTCTTCTCTGCGGCCTTCGTGCCTCTGCGTTTCAACCGTAGATCACACAAGTCACGAGACCCGCGCTCACAAAGTTCCCTTTGACGACGGGATCCCAGTCTGGCGCGGGTCGATCGTCGTCGCAATTCGTAGTGCTCGAGCGGTCGCTTTGAACAGCCCTTCAGAGATGTGGTGACTGTTCGTGCCGTGATGCAGCACGAGGTGCAGGTTCATCAGTCCGTTCGAGGCGACCGCCTGCCAGAACTCTTCGACGAGTTCGGTGTCGAATTCGCCGATCTTCTCGGTCGGGAACTCGACCTTGTAGATGAACTTCATCCGGCCGCTCAGGTCGAGTGCTGACGTGACGAGGGTCTCTTCCATCGGCAGCGTCATCGAACCGTAGCGCGTCAGGCCTTGCTTCGTCCCCAGGGCTTGCAGCAGTGCTTTGCCCAGGCAGATGCCGACATCTTCCGTCGTATGGTGCGCATCGATATGCAAGTCGCCTTTGGCAGTAACCTCCAGATCGAACAAGCCGTGCTTGGCAAACAGCGTCAGCATGTGATCGAGGAACCCGACTCCGGTCTCAATCTTCGCGACGCCGGTGCCATCCAGGTTCAGTGACAGCACGATCTGCGTCTCGGCGGTGTTGCGTTCGATCTTCGCGATACGGGTCATGGTCGTCTTTCTGCTGACGCAGAGATAGTAGGGTGTGTGCAGTCTTCGGAACACACCATCGGTCTTTAGACTTAATCGTGGTGCGTTGCGAAGACTCCACGCACCCTACAGGTCTACTTAAACAATCTCTTTCAGTGCCGCCAGCAATCGGTCGATTTCCGGGTCGGTCCCCACGGTGATACGCAGGCCGTCGAGCTTGTGGCCGGCGGCCCAATCGACATCGGGGAACGACATGTAACGAACCAGGATCTTTCTCATCTTGAGCGCTTCATACTGCATCCGATGTTCGCCCGTCGGATGCGTCGCCCAGACGAAGTTGGTCTGGCTGGGGACGACGTTAAAGCCCAGTTCCGTGAGCCCTGCCGACAGACGTTCGCGAGTCGTCCGGATGCGAGCGGTGTTCTGCTGCATCCAGTCCTGGTCTTCGATCGCCGCCGTGGCGGCTGCCAGTGACAGCGAATCGCAGTTGTAGCTGTCTTTCATTTTGCGCAGTCCGCCAATCACATCGGGATGAGCGATCGCGAAGCCGAAGCGAACTCCCGCCAGGCTGTAGCTTTTGCTGAACGTCCGCGTGATGACGACCTGCTTGCCAACGTCGCTGTTCAACAGTTCGCCGCGATGAGGAGCGTCGCAAAAATCGCCGTACGCTTCGTCCAGCACCAGCATGCCGCGAGGCGGCGTCAGCGACAGCAGGTCGTCCCAAGTCCAGCGATTGCCCGACGGCGAATTCGGATTGGGAACGAAGATCAGTTTGCTGCGAGCAATCTGGTCGCCGATCTTGTCGAAGTTCCACGACCAATCAGGCTCCAGCAACAGCCGTTCGTGTTTGGCTCCCTGGAGGTCGGCCAGCGTCTCGTACAAGATGTAGCTGGGATACGGATAGGCGATCATGTCGGTCGGGCCAGCGAACGACCGAGTCAGAATCGTCAGGATCTCGTCGCTGCCGTTCCCGGGCAGAATCCAGTCAGGATCGAATCCGACCACTTCGGCCGCGGCTTTGCGGAACTTTGTCCCCAGCGGATCGGGGTACAGATTCAGCTTCCCCTGAGCAGCCGCCGTGACCGCTTCGACCACGCGTGGCGACGGCGGATACGGGTTCTCATTCGTGTTCAGCTTGGTCCAGCCGGCATCTTGGGGCTGTTCGCCGGGAACATATCCGGCAATACGATCAATCTCAGGTCGAAACAGGCTCATCGGGACGCGGGCTTTCGCGAGCAGAAATCGGTCAATCAGTGGACACGGATTGTCGGGCGAGGTTCATGGAACTGCAACTGTGCCAGTTGGTTTCGATTGCGACAAACTCACCAACTCGCTGCAAACTGTCCAATCCTGTATTCGAACACCTGCGAAGACTGTAAGCGTTTTAGAAACGCCGTCGGAATGGCAAGCGACTCTCCATAACGCCTGCGGTACATGGCTGACCGCTCCCACCAAAAACGGAAGGAGCCTCGACCGTAACTACTTCGTCAAACACGGA
>CBIHQO010000189.1:0-9484 GCA_966211735.1 uncultured Schlesneria sp. | reverse complement strand
GACAACGCAGGTTTCGCACGCTGGCTATGCAGTCAGTACGATCTGGAACTTGCCTGCATCACGCGTGGCGGAGATGGATGCCTCTTGGTTAACCCGCGCGAAACGATCGATGTTCCCGGCGTTCCGATCCAAGTCGTTGACACCGTGGGAGCCGGTGACTCATTCACTGCGGCGTTAATTCAAACCCGTCTCGCTGGTTGGCCGCTCGCTCGCGCGGCCAAGTTCGCGAACCGAGTTGGGGCTCTCGTCGCCAGTCACGCGGGAGCCATGCCAGTGCTCACGGCCGAACTCGCTGCTTTGCGTCGCGAGTTTCAATAACGCGGCCGTTCGATACTTCTGTTCGTTACTTGCCGCTTGCCTGTTCCGCCGCAAGTTCGGCCATTCGCTGTGCCGGGACAACCAGGCGATCCCAGTTCTTCAGCATGTAGTCTGGCGGACCACCCTTGTTTGCGACCGCCTGAGCCACTTGCACGGTCGGCACCAGGATGATGGCATCCCACGGACAAACCGTCAGTTCGTAGGGGTCGCTCTTCTTGGTTGGGATGTGAACGCAGACTTCGCAGCCGACGCACCTTTCGACATCGATTTCGCACCACGACTGCAGTACCGAAATCGATTCGCCTTCGACTTTATAGATGCAATCCACGGGACAAACTTCCAGGCACGATTCGCAGCCTGTGCAGTTATCCGCGTTGATTACCGCCACTTCCTTAGGAAGCTTTTTGCGTCCGCCAGCTTTGGCCATGAAGGTCTCTCCGTCGTCATCTCAAAACTATGGTGTCTGTCGACCGTCTACCACAGCCACTTCGGTCATCCGTCATTCATTATCGGCGGCGAAGGTCGCAGACTGCGTGAAGGTCCGCAGATCCATCATAACTTCCGCGACCTTCTTGATTGTAGTGTGCAGTCACGCATCAGGCGAGTCGTCCCTAAACGTTTTCTCTGCCGCGGGAATTCGCCGAAATCTGAATTTATCACAAGACTTGCGGCATTTTCTATCCACCATCCCCGAAACGCTCCGAAATTTGGCATTCAAATTGACGTATTGAATCGAGTCTGCTGCTGTTCAAAATTAATTTGTGTGTCTGATCTGACTGTTTGACTGCAGTTTCGACAAGCGAGATGTTCCAGACGTCGGTGCGTATCGGCACGGTCGTATCACTAGCGCGGCGTCGTTTCCCGGCGAAATCCAGTCATGATCTAAAGGCAGTTGCACGGCAGGGCAAACGGGATACGATGTTCTGTTGTTGAACTCTCGCGAAAGTCGGCCCCGGGGCCGTTCTCCAGGCGCAGTGGATGAACAGATTCTTAGTCATCGATTCCACCACATTCGTGTTTTGCGCAAATGATCCGCGCCATGATGGATATGATGGCCCTGTTGATCGAGTCCTGCTCGAAGAAGAGATGAACAGCAGCATCTGGAGCAGCGCGACGCCGAAAGAACCGGAGCGGATTCTGGGAGTGAACCCTGCCAACCCGAAGCACTATCGGTCGTTTCTGGACATCGACAACCTTGAAGAAGACGGTTTTGCGATCGTCGAGCCGCGTCAAGATCCCTACATCGTGACATCATGGGCTGAGTATTTGGCTTGTAAAAGACCTTGCTAAGTACGACTCGGCGACCCAAGACGACATTGCTGATGACGGTCGAATCGGGAAAGTTTGAGCCATTTAGCATGGAAGTCCGCTTCGCCGGATGTGTTATCGGAATTCCTCGATTTGACTGCGTCTGCCGTGCCGTTAACCACGCCGATCGCGGATGGATTTTTGACCCTGATCGAGTATGCTTCGTGACGTGAATCGGTTCGAACCGCCGCCATTGAAGTTCAGTTCGCTGACTCAGTGCATTCATCGCCGCAATGGCCAGTCTGTGTAAAGGCGGCGGCAGTTTCATGGATTGAAACCGAGAACCAGCAGGATCCCCCCTTGTCATCGTATTCTCCCTTTCTCAGCACGCCCGCGGGCAAACCGGGTGGTCAATCAACACCGGCAACTGGACGCCCTGGTGGCGGCGCGTCGCTGAATGAATTGAATCCGTCGCAACGCGATGCGGTGACGACGTTGTCGGGACCATTGCTGGTTCTGGCTGGTGCCGGGACTGGGAAGACTCGCGTCATCACATTCCGCATGGCCGAATTGATTCGTCAAGGGATCGATCCAAATCGGATCTTGTCGGTCACGTTCACGAATAAAGCCGCGAAGGAAATGCAGGAGCGAATGAGCCACCTGCTTGGCCGCAGGTTGAAGGCGAAACCGACCATTTCGACCTTCCACTCGTTGTGCGTCCGCATTCTGCGCGAAGAGATTGAGGTCCTCGGGTACCCCAAGTCTTTTGTGATCTATGACCGAGGCGACCAAGAGTCCGCCGCTCGTAAGGCACTGCGAGACATTCGTATCAGCGACGCTGCGATGAAGCCGGGCGACCTGATTTCTCGAGTCAGTCGCTGGAAGATGGAGGGGATTCTTCCCGAGCTTGCAAAAGACTTCGTCACCGATGATCGCGACTTCCTGGCGGCAACGGCGTACCGCAAATATCAACAATCGTTGCGCGCGGGCGGTGCGGTCGACTTCGACGATTTGCTGCTGCTGACCGCTCAACTGTTCGAAGAGTTTCCGGAAGTGCTGAAACGCTGCCAGGACCGCTTCGATCACGTACAGATCGATGAGTATCAAGACACCAACGAGATGCAGTTTCAGATCGTCGGGGCCCTGGTGCGACCGCATCGCAACCTGTGTGTCGTGGGTGATGATGATCAGTCGATTTATGGCTGGCGCGGTGCCGAAGTGAAGCACATCCTGGGCTTTCAACAGCAGTTCCCGGGAGCGAAAGTAGTTCGGCTGCAGGACAACTATCGCTGCACGCATCAGATCATTGAAGTCGCCAATCAACTGGTGCATCACAACCGCGGGCGACACGATAAGACGCTGATTGCTCACAAGGACGGCGTGGCTGTCGCCGTCAAACCGCACCCCGATGAGCAGGTCGAAGCTGAAGCGGTCGTGCGTGAAATCAGCTATCTCGTCAAAGAGTTGAAGGTCGCGCCGCAAGACATTGCGATCCTGTTCCGCACCAATGAGCAGCCGCGCATTTTCGAAATGGAACTGCGCCGAGTTCAGGTTCCCTATCACCTGGTTGGTGGTCAGTCGTTCTTCGATCGACGCGAAGTCCGCGACATGATGGCGTACCTCAAGCTGCTGGCCTGTCCGACGGACGAAGTCTCGCTGCTGAGAATCATCAACGTTCCGACGCGCGGGATCGGTGATTCGTCGGTTGAAAAACTGCTGAATCGAGCCGTCAAATCGGGTCGCAAGTTGTTCGATGTCGTTGCGGATGCGGTCGCCGAGAAAGAGATCACGGTCAAGACCGCGGCAGCAATCGAGAAGTTCCGGCAACTGATGGACGAGTATCGCGAACGCTTCAATGCGCCGGGTGGCCGCCTGTCTGCGACATTTGAATCGTTGATCGAGGTCATCGACTACGAGTCTGAGATTGAAAAGCAATATAAGGACGCCAGCCAGCAGTTGGCTCGAACGGCCGTCATCGAAGAATGCGTCACGGCGCTGCATCAATACGAGCAACGCGCGGACCGACCCACCTTGACCGACTTCCTGGAACAGTCGTCGCTGGCCGGCAACGATCGCGACTTCGGCGAGAACGACGATTTCGAAAAGGCGGCCGTTAAGCTGATGACGCTGCACAGCGCGAAAGGCCTGGAGTTCCCGCGCGTGTACCTGGTTGGCTGGGAAGAAGGGATTCTGCCGCATCAACGATCTGTCGACGATGAATCGCCCACAGCCGTGGAAGAAGAACGTCGTCTGGCTTATGTCGGTATCACTCGAGCTCGCGACTACCTGACGATCTCTCACGCCGTCACCCGCATGAAGTGGGGCAAACGCCGCGAGAGTGTTCCGTCCCGATTCCTGCGCGAGATGTACGTCGAAATCGCCAAGAAGAACACCGCGGAACCGACGGCCGATCATTGATCGCACGTCAGTGCTTCGTGACAACCGCTTTAGTGCAGAGGGGGTGGAGCGTGTGACGATCCCGCTGAATCGGTGCTGAAAGATTACGATTTGGCAGGATTTGTCAGTCCATGGCAGGAAATACGGGGTGTCCGCGATTTTTCGGCGCGCGGTTCCGGATCTACTGCCGCGACCGAACCGCATGCCAATTGCCGACGCCCAGGGCGGCCGCAATGATCTGGCTCGCTGAGATTGTGTGTTTTGAAGCACTGAATTCATCGGCATTTCTGCCCCTTAGCGGGGAGCGCGGTGGTTGATCCGCAGGCATTGGCCAGACGGGCTGGCAGCGCTTCCTTATGCCACAGATTGTCTGACTCAAACTAGACTGTATTTCGGATAGTTTCGAAATAATGAGGAAAATCCACGCGATCCTATGAGCCACGCCGAAGGGCTCACTGACAGTTTTTGACACCCCGGGATGAATTCTGACAATGGGGGACAAAACAGCCCTGTTTTTGGCCGTTTTCCTCAAAAAAGTGCGACTTTACTGACAGATCAGCTCGCTCGATAAAGTGTGTCGGCGATTCGCCTGCGGAGACCCCGTGGGATGTCGGCCACTGCCCGATTGAGCCCAAGCTTCGGAAACCCGCAGCTTGCATGCTGCGGGAAACCACACTAATCTTCGCCCCCCAGCCCGCCCTGTAGACGTCATGTCTCAGGCATTTCGCGATGCTGGCTTACCTGTTCTGGTTTGGAAGGTTGGACCGTGAAAGAGCTGTTGATCGTTGTCGCCATTGTGGTGATCGGCAGTGAAGTCGTTCGCGCCTACAACGCATTCGAAGAGCCACAGTCATCGCGAATCTTGCGTCTTGCCGCCGCCGAGTTGCCAGACTCAAAGTAGATCAGATTCTTTCAAAGTCCTGCTCACAGTCACTTGTGGACGGTCGGCGACGTCTTACGTTGCCTCTGACTCCTTGGCAACCTCCGACAACGCGTGGTTCAGCTGATTGTTGCAAGAGCCTGCTTACGCAATCGCAGCGGCATCAGCGGCGCGAAGACTCTGGCAGCGCAGAGCGGCCGCCAGTGGCACAGTGGCACCCACTTCGACGTGTCAACTCGCTTGTTAATCACAACTTCTTGGGCCACTTCAGGTGACGATGCAGGAAGTCATAGGTGCCCTGTCCGTTGATCGTGTGCGGGCCGTTGAAGAATTCGATTTCGGTTCGATCGCCGATTCCCAGCTTGTTGTAGTGACGCCGCACCTTGGCGTACTCATAGGCGACCCATTCGTCGAGGCCCACGCCGTCATCGTGGCCTCGTTCGACCATGAACGGTCGCGGGGTCATCAGCATCGACAACTCAGCGTAGTTCGCGACGTGGGCCATGTTCCATTCGAAGATTTCGTATTCGTTGGTGAATACATAACTGAATGGCAGGTCCGTCGAAGCATTCTTGAAGACCCACTCGTTGTAGTCGGCCGAGCAAATCGACAGGCAATATCCCGGATCGCTCTCTTTCGACGGTAGCAATGGTGGGACACGAACGGCCGTCTTGCCGCCGTAGCTCAGTCCGTAAAATGCCAGACGGTCTTTGTCGACATTCGGCAGTGAGGCCAGCCACCGCAGGGTCACGAGATGCTGGGGAATGATGTAGGTGAACAGCGAGCGACCGAGCGGGTTCGATTTACGCTGCAAGGTCCGGAAGGCGTCGCGGCCGCGATAGGGATTCTGCGGGGCATAGACGATAAAGCCCCGCCTAGCGAGTTCCGCGCTGAAAGCCTTGTAGGGACCATAACCAGGTGATCCGGGCCCCGTGATCGTATCCATGGGCACGCCTTCCAGGCCGTGCTGACAAACGACGACCGGCCGCTTCTCACCTGGCTTGATATCCGTTGGCCACAGCAGAATGCCCGCGGCGATCACGTCGGGATAGGTGTCGAGCACCACTTCGTAGCCAGTGAATTCTTTCTCGTCGAGCACCTTGCGAGTGCGCGGGTTTGGCACCATCGTTGGATCAGGCAGCTTGCCGATCAGTTCCTGATAAACATGTTCTCGCAGCTTTTCGCTGGTCGCAACGTACTTGTCGAGCGAAGACCGATCGGCCTGAGCAAACAGCTTATCGCGAGTCTTGTACGACTTTCGCAATGCCTTCTGAGTAAACTCGATCGCTTCGGCCACTTGGCGTTTCTGAACGGCCACGGCATCGATCGTGTATGGAGGTTCTTTCGTTGCCGTCCGAACGTGTTCAGTAAACTTGGTGACACCCAGGCTCTTCGCGAAGGCTTCGGTTGCCAGCCCACTTCCTGGGATGCCGCGTCCATCGGCACGGTTGTTGATGAGCTGGATCTTATTTGCTGCTCCCAGCTTTTCGTAGATTGGTCGGACGCGTTTGAATTCCGACTGAACCGCGGCGAGGTCAGCCGTCTTGATCTGTCCCGGGGCCGCTCCCCCTCGTCGTCCTTCCCGGACCGGCAACGGTCCTTCCGTTTCGGGGATGGCACACGCTTCGAGGACCAGCGGTCGCGGAGCGATCATGCCTGCGATTTCGGCATCGCCAAACTCGGTGAGTTGATTCCAGACGTTGCGATCGATCGGCTCTTGCCAGACGCCCTCGCGAGGCCGAAAGTAACCGCTGACCAACACTGCGGCGATCCGTGGATCCACCGCGGCGCTGTACAACGCGATTTGACCACCGTCACCAACCCCTGCGACGCCAATCGGCAGACCGTTGCTTGCCTTATCGGCCTGCAATAGATCAACTGCGGCCAGCACCTTTTGAACTTCATATCCCAATACGTGTCGGCCGACTTCAAAGGCGGAACGGTAGACCCATTCACGATTGGACTGATTCGTCATCGCGATCTCGGGGTTGCCTGCGAATTCATCGTCACGACTAATCAGCGTCGGGATGACGACACGGATGCCATTCGAGGCCAAGAGGTGGGGTAGATCGGACACCACTTTCAGATTCTGATGAATGGCTCCGCAAAATTCGGTAGGGGACCATCGGGAATCGGGAATGGCAATCACAATGCCGTGCGGCTTGCCGACAGGATCCAGGATCAAGCCTTCCGCAGTCAGTCCAGGAAGCACCTGCCAGCGGATTGGGCGAACCGAATAAAGGTCGTTCGTTACCAGCGGTGCCTGTTCTGTGTGTTCGAAACGAGTCGAAGGAACCCGTTGGTCGACGACGCCGATAATCGTGCGAAACTTCTCGCGATACGGAGCCATGCTCTTGTCATAGGCTTCTGCGCTGCCGAAGTCGCGTTTCCAGAGTGACTCGCGCTGTTCTCGCGCCCGCTCGATCTCTTTCAGGCAGAAGCGATCGATCCCTTCGACCATCAAGACATCGAGCGGCTTGTCGGCCTTCAGCGGTTCGGTCCCGGGAAACGTCGCGGGGCGTTCCTGGGCAGTCGCCATGATGGCGCACAATGTGATCGTTGCGACCATCGTCAACAGACGCATGTCAGCTCTCCGGTTGTTTAGCGAAAGGTTCGCCAAGGAATGGCCTGGTAGGATGCGTGCAGTCTTCGGAACGCACCACGAGCGTTAATGGCGAATTGCTGGTGCGTTTCGAAGACTGCACGCACCCTACTTGAGGGCGACTAGCCCTTAGTGCCGACGTTGATGACTTGATAGCCCGAATCGGGATCATTGCCGAAGGCTTCAATCCGGCCACGGATCTGGCAGACGTGCTGGCAAAGCGAACCCGCGAATGTCGGCATCACGTTGGACGGGAATTGGAATGTTCCCTCGAACGATTTGGTTTCACTGGGAGCCAGGACGAACGCCGGCGAGATTTGAATGGTCTGCTGGACGGTTGTCTTGGAACGGTTGATCTCTTCCTTGGACGAGTCATCCTTAAAGGAGACTCGTTCTTCGGCCCAGACATCGACATAGACACCCTTCGACTTCAACTCGGCCCCGGTCGACGTCGCGGTGATCTTCACGCTGACGGTATCGCCGGGAAAAACGCAGGCTTGCTGCAACTGAATTGTCACCTTGGCCGCGCCACCGGTGACCGCATTGACCATACTCTTGACTTTGTCGAAAAAGCCCATGATCCGCCCTTCAGAAGAGGTGAGTGACCCGAGTTCGATGTAAACTCTCCAATTCTGAGGCTTAAATTGCAAGCTGGCTCGGTGCAGAGTTCTCGTAAGGTCGCTGCGGACGTTTCTATTCCCTGCACTGGAGAACGAATGAAAGCCTATCTCCTGACCACCAGCACGATCTTCGGGTTGATCACCGGCGCTCATGTTCTGCGGCTGTGCTATGAGCCGCATGTCGCGAGTGAGGTCCCATTCATTCTGCTGACGCTGCTTTCCGCGGGGCTATGCATCTGGGGGATCCGCCTCTTGCTGCATCCCTCAAAATGATGGCCATTCCGATAGTCGGTTGCGCACTATTATTTTGAGAGTCGTCGTGCAGACTTTTCACCTTCGACCAGCAGCCATTCGGCATCGCAGGTCAGATCTGTCAGGGTTATCGATTCACCCCCGAGCCAGGTGATGGTCACCGCATCAATTGTTGAACTGACTCCCAAACCGAAATGCAGTTTGCGTTCGTTGCTTGCCTGGTAGCCGTCACCAGCGGTGAGTTGCTGGGTCCATGTTCGATCGCCTGACTTCAGCGTCACGCTGGTTCCAATCGCGTCGCGGCTCGACTTGGTGCCGACGACGCGGAGCGTGCAGAAATGTCCATGGCTCGTCGTTCGATTCGTCACCAGCCCGGCCGGGGCCATCATGTTCGAGACAGCGAAATCATCGAGCCCGTCGCGGTTCCAGTCGAGCCTCGCGAGACCTCTTCCCAGGTACTTCTGTGAGAAAAAATCCCCCAGTTGCGTGGCGGGGACTTCACTGAATTTCCCTTGACCCAGGTTTCGAAAATACTGGGGCGGCATCTGATACGCCTGATTCAGATGCGAGAGATCGAAGACGTGGCCGTTGGTGATGACCAGGTCGGGCCAGCCATCGAGTTCTCCGTCGAGGAATTGCGTCCCGAATCCCAGCATTTTCCAAGTCGGTGCGTTCAGGCCACTGGAAACGATGGCATCCGTAAAGGCGCCTCCTGCGGCTTCTTGAATGAATAGCGACTTCGCCTGATCCGCGTACGTCGTGGAGAATAGATCCAGGCGACCGTCTCCATTGGCGTCACCGGCGGCAACTCCCATCCATGCCGCGGACAACCCGTCGTGGCTGAGAGCGAGTCCGGAGACCAGGGCTTCTTCAGTAAACTTCGGGCTTGCTCCGACCTGATCCGCCTGGTTGACGAAATAGAAGTTGGGGACCGAATCGTTGGCCACAAACAAATTGAGGCGACCCGTTCCCGCGAAATCGGCGGCGACTATTCCCAGGCCTTTGCCATTCGGCACATCGATCCCCGACGACTCGGAGACGTCTTGAAAGCGCCCATCACCCAAGTTGAGATAGAGCTGATCAGGCTCGGCATGGAACGCGCCCGGTCCACAAGTACGGGCCTCTTCGCCGCGAATGCAGAGTGTGCGCGGTGCCTGCGCGATGCTG
>CBIHQO010000188.1:0-9518 GCA_966211735.1 uncultured Schlesneria sp. | reverse complement strand
GATCTTTCAGCACGGCGAATACTTCGATTCCTACCTGGCGACGGAACCGGGTCGGCTGGAATTCTGGTCGAGTACTCGCGAAGGACTGATCTCGTGTACGCGACGTGGACGCTATCTGCTCGTGGGTGGCGGCCTGATTGCCTCCGACCAGCACAAGCCGACTCTGCTGAAAGAATTCACTGAATTCCTATCGCGAAGGAAGCTGGTCGCCAGCTTCCACAACATCGGCGATCACGAACTCCCCCTGTTTCGTGAGTACGGCTATCAAGTCACCAAATGGGGCGAAGAACCTGTCCTCGATCTGGGCCAGATCACGTGGCAAGGCAAGCCCTTCGAATGGGTCCGCCGCCAAACCAACTATTGCCTCCGACAGGGTCTCATCGCCTTCGAAGTCGTCCCCGCAGATCTCACCGACGCTCAATGGGCCGAGACACTCGCAGAACTGCAGGAAGTCGCCGCCGAAAGCATCTCGGCCAAACCTCAGAAGGAAATGACCTTCTTCGAAGGGACGATCGGGACACACGAGATCGGTCGGCGACGAGTCTTCGTCGTCCGCAGTGAGCATGGCTTTGGACGGATTGAAGGCTTCGTCGTCTGCAATCCGATGCGCGACGGCACAATGTGGGCCACGGAAATGTATCGACGTCGAATCGACGCGGTGAAAGGAACGATGGCCTACCTCTTCCGCCACGCGATCGACCAGTTCCAGTCCGAAGGGGCAACTCGAGTCGGTATGTGTCTCGACCCTTCCCTGCGCTGCAGCGAAAAGCTGCCGGGCGACAGCCCCATCATTCGATTGGGGATGACCTGGGGTGAAGCCGGCATGGCCCTGGTGTTCGACCTCGCTGGCATCCGCCATTTCAAAAGTCGCTTCCGACCCCGCTACGAAAACCGCTACTGCTGCGTCTATCCCAAGGCGTCATTCTCTTCGGTCTTCGCCTTCGGCCTGGTCTCTGGCTTGTTCGACGTGAAGCCCTGGACGCTGCTGAAGGTCGCTTTCAGAAGGTTCCTGAAACGCAATCAACGCAGCACGCTTGCCGAAATCGACTGAACCGCGCTGATCCACGGAAGAGGTTACGATCGTGTCCACCATGACCCTCGATTCACCCACGACCGCAATTAATGCGTTGGCTGCATCTGGTTCGGCCGTCACCGAAGAGATCTACTCTTCGATCGCTGAAGTCAATGTCAGCGCCTGGGAACAGGTCCGTCAACCCGACGACATCTTCCTCGATCTGCGATTGCTGCGCTCACTCGAAATCAGCATGGCCGACTGCTGCCGCTTTCGCTTCGCGCTCTATCGCGACGCCACCGGCGAAGCGGTCGCGATCGCCGTACTTTCCACGTTCACGGTCGATATCGGCGTACTGGCCGACGATGACTGGTCCCGCTGGGCACTCGATCGCATTCGCAGTCTCTCCGCCAAGCTCGTGAAGTACCGCATCCTCTTCTGCGGCCTCCCCCTCTCCGCCTGTCAAAGCAGTCTGCGGTTCGCCCCGGGTGCCAACACGCCGGAAATCGTCACGCTGCTGGATCAAGCCCTCCGTCGCTGCGCCCGAGCAGACGGGGCCCGCATCATCGTGCTTAAAGAATTCGCCGACGAAGAACTGCCACCGCTACAACCCCTGCAGAACCTGGGCTATCGCAAAGCCGACAGCTTACCGACGCATGTCGTGCCGCTCCGCAGTGAATCGTTTGACGATTACCTGCAGGACGTTGGCAAGAAACGTCGGATGAGCATCAAGCGCTCCATCAAGAAATTCGCAGCCAGCGGAATCCAGTTCCTCACGACCTCAGATCTCCCCACCATCGAACGGCTCTTCACGCCCGCCGTCTATGAGATGTACGAAGGAGTCTACAACCGCTCCAAGACCAAGCTCGAACACCTCACCCCCGCCTTCTTCATCGAACTCGCCCGCCAGCTTCCCGACTGCTGCGAATTCACCTTCGCCATGGACGGCGACAAAGTCCGAGCCTTCTATATCTCGATCTGGTCTGGCCACGAGTACCGCTGGCTCTATATGGGCTACGACGAATCAATCAACGAAGAGGTGCATCTGTACTTTAACCTCTCCTTCCGCGCCATCGCCGACGCCGCCCGTCACGGCGTCACCTTCGCCGAGATCGGGCAGAACTCCGAGTACGTCAAACGCACAAAACTCGGAGCCACCCAATCTCGCCGCTCGTTCTACGTCCGCGGCGTCCGCCCCTTCACGAACTGGGCGATCGGCAAACTGTTCCACAAGCTCTTCCCGCCCCGCCCTCTCCACTGCGAACTCAAACAAGAATCCGCAGGCGAAGAAGACGAATAGCGATCACAACAGCGCATCCCAATCGGAGCGATCGTCTTCTGGGAGGGCGAGGCTCCTGCCGAGCCGCTAAGTCTCATCGCGTTCGATCAACAAGAAGGTCACTCCGATGTTGAAATGACCGTCTTACAGCTTCTTAGCCCGGCCGGTGCGGCCCAAGTAATCAATGAAGATGAAGTCGGTGGCCGACATCGAACGAACGGCAAAGCCGAACGTATTGCCAACGCGTTCGGGATAGATCGAAGTCGTGATGTGACACTTGATCGTGCCACGTTCGACCTTCCACGTACCCGACGATGCCGGACTCTGAACAAAAACCTTCTGGAACAATCGCAGTTCCTGGAATTCGCGAGTCGTGCTGAAGGTCCCGTTGGGGCGAAACTTCACGAACAAAGCCCCGTGAGCATCGTCATACCGCCAGACTCCATCGAGCAACTTGGTCACATCGGCATCGCTCAGTGTCGTGGCCGCAGGGATTTCCTCGACCTTCGCCGTCTTCTCGACCGCAGGCTTGGCGGCCGGCTTCACGGGGGCTCCCTTCGTCGCTTGCAGGACCATCAGGATCCGCCCCGATCCTTCCTTCGCAGAAAACTCAGTCGGAGCCTTGTCGCCCGTATCGGACAGACAGACCACCAGCCGGTTGTCGTCAAACTTGTAGATCCCATGCGTTTCCGCTTTGCTCGTATCAGTGATCGTCAGCGTGGGAGGATACTGAGTCGCATCGGCCGAGAAGATCCGGACGTGTTTCTTATCGTCCACGTGAGAACGAATCACGATCGCATTGTCTTCAATCTCCAGTTGCCCACCCGACGGCAGCCACTCAGGAATCGCCGACTTCGGAATCACCTTGCCATCTTCCACCAGTTCAATAACTTCCCAATGCCCACGCATCCGCTTCAAGGAATCATCCTGAGCCACCAGCGTCGTTGCCGAAGCAAGACAGACGACCATGACCGACCAGCAGACGAATTGTTTCACAGTTTCTCCTTAAATTGACGCGGCCCCTGCCGAAATCCGTTATGCGGCAGCTTCCTGCAATCTAGTAGCCCGCCTCAGTGATGGCTACCAACTCCATGAATTTTTGCCGATGATTTATTCTCGCGCGTGGTTATAGAGTCCAATTGCTTTCAGTTGTTAGGAATCCTCGTCCATTTCCTGAGGCCCAACGGGCCGGCCGTTCACTGAGCCCGGCCCCTGAGGGCCGGGGTGATAACCTACAAAAAAAGATTCCTGAGGCCTGAAGGGCCGGTAGTTCCATTTGCATGACATGCCCTCGTCCAATTGACACCCGTCAGCGACCACTTCAAGGTCCACTCGGCAACGATGCGGCTTTCAATCCGTTGTCGACTTCTGCGATCCCCGTGTTTACGATCTACCACCGAAAAGCTTTCATGACCACTGCGTCTTATCACACAACCACAGGAAACTCCCATGCTCGATAACATTGTGAAGCTGCTGGGTGACAAGGCTGACGAACTTCTCAAGTTCAGCACTCCCAAGATCTCGCGAGATCGACTGCACCTTCCCTCGGGTGACTGGGTCGACCGGATCTTCGCCCCCTCCGATCGCAATAATCGAGTCTTAGCAAATCTGCAGCGGATGTATGGACATGGTCGGCTGGCCGGAACCGGGTACGTTTCCATTCTGCCCGTGGATCAAGGGATCGAACATTCCGCCGGAGCCAGCTTTGCCAAGAACCCCGACTACTTCGATGCCGAAAACATCGTCAAGCTGGCGATCGAAGGGGGCTGCAATGCGGTGGCGTCGACGTTCGGCGTGCTCGGGATTGTCGCTCGCAAGTATGCTCACAAGATCCCATTCATCGTGAAGATCAACCACAACGAACTGCTCACCTATCCCAACAAATTCGATCAGGTGATGTTCGGAACCGTGAAACAAGCGCACGAGATGGGTGCGGCCGCAGTCGGGGCCACCATCTACTTCGGTTCCGAGCAAAGCACTCGACAGATCGTCGAAGTCTCGCAAGCCTTCGCCGAAGCACACGAACGCGGCCTCGCGACAATCCTCTGGTGCTACCTGCGTAACGATGCGTTCAAGAAGGATAAGGACTATCACGTGTCGGCCGATCTCACCGGGCAAGCCAATCACCTGGGAACGACCATTCAGTCCGACATCATCAAGCAGAAGCTTCCCGAGAACAACGGCGGCTTCAAGGCGCTGAATACCGGTTCATCCAGCTACGGCAAACTCGACGAACGGATCTATACCGAACTCACCAGCGACCACCCCATCGATCTCTGCCGCTATCAGGTCGCCAACTGCTTCATGGGCCGCGCAGGCCTGATCAATTCCGGCGGCGCCTCGGGCAAGAACGATCTCGCCGACGCCACTCACACCGCAGTCATCAACAAGCGAGCCGGCGGCATGGGACTAATCTCCGGTCGCAAAGCCTTCCAACGCCCCCTGGCAGAAGGCATCGCCCTGCTCAACGCGATTCAGGATGTCTACCTGTGTGAAGAGATCAGCGTCGCCTGAAGTTCGTCGAGCGTTGACGCTTTCCCTCGCCCCGTAGGACGGGTTTCCAACGTTTCCAACCCGTCCTTCTTCGCAGCGTGCAACGAGCCACGAAGGCGACACTCCGGTCAAAGCCCAAAGCCAAGGCGACGGGCTGGAAGCCCATCCCACTCCAAGGCATTATTTCTCGTTCCATTTGACCAGAGGGTTGACCTCGACCTTCGGCATCAAGATCGAGACCTTGGTGTCGTAGGCCACTTGGTCGTTCATGTCGATCCGCACTTTGTTGCCAAGAGCTCGCAGCATCGCTGCGGCGCCATGACCCCGTACCAGAACTCGCTTTCTCGCGGCATCCACATCCAGCCAGCCGGTACCGATTCGTCCGGCAACCAGATCTCGATGTGCAGCGGAGGAGACGACAACCCTGTCCTTCTGAATCGTAATCGTGCCTCGACCAGCCGGCACGCGGAGTTGCAGCTGCCCGTCGTTCGCGGAGACCACCAGATAATTCGCGAAATCTTGGAGGATCGCTGGCTCCGGAACCTGAGGCACCGGGTTCTTGGCCAGATCCAGCCGAGCAATTTCATAACGCAATGCGATTGAATTGTGGCTAAAGATTTCACCCAGTTCCAGATAGCTAAGCTGGCCGACTCCCCCTTCACGTGTGATGAACGGCAGCATCCTACGATGCGTTTCCTTCGGAATGATCTCCTGGAATGTTACCCATTTATCATTCTCGACCGATTGCAAATCCTCAATGATCGACTGAGGCGTCGTCTTCCGCGGATTGCGGTCCTTTTCCCACCAGGTTCCCACCTTCATTTCAAATAGGATGATCGTGATCGATTGGCCATCGGTCTGAAACGCGGCGTCCAGTCCCTCCTGACGAATCCAGGCTTTCAACTTGTCGGTGTAATCGAGTTCCGCGAGTTCATACGGTTGCGCGGCTTCCACATTCAGGACACCCGGAGGCGGAGCCATATAGCGGCCGGTGTCAAAATCGAAAAACAGCGGCTGTAGCTCAACCTCGGTGAGCACCCGCCCCAGCACAATGTCGTCGAACGACAGCTTCGCCGTGCCATCATCATCGGCGGCGTTCACCACACCACCAGCCAGAACGACCAGCAACAAGGGCAGTGCAACACTCTTGACCATTGTCAGCTCCAGTTGTCGACTCGAAGCAGCACGCGCCATCCGCGACGATCCAATTATCGCCTTCTCAAGTTCGCGATGCCAATCTCTCATCACATTCTCGCCGTCAGTCCCACAAAGGCCCTGTTGCCGAAATCCAACGCCGACTGACGGCTTTCATCATTGTGAATATATGGCCTATATGTATCCGCTGACTACTTCCTACACTGCCACGAAGACGATTTGCCCACAACTTAGCCAATCCTAGGCTGATCGAGCCCTTCTGGCGGCTTTACAATTCGCCATCAAACGCAAGTTTTCCTCTGACTCACGCGAGCCACAACACATTTAGTGCACAAGGCTTTCGGCACGATCGGAACCCCCATCCTGCATCTTAACGCAACGGCTTGTCGTTCTGTGGTGAATCTTGTTGCACCGTGGAGAATTGTGACCTAGGTTCATTGTGGGGCCATCTATGAAATAGTGACCGAATTGTCTGGAGTTCCGCGACATGACTGTAGACAATCGCCCTCATCAGGAACCGGCCTCACCGTCCAACGTCCCTTGGAAACTCGACTGGCGCATCGCCGCCAGCGCGATTCTCACAGCCCTCTGCCTCAGTTATCTGAGTTCCTGGGTGGCGATGATCGCCCTCCGTGATCTCACAAACCGAGCGTTCCTGCCGCTGTGCGTCGGTGCCGTGGGCCTGGCCGCCAGCACCGCCCTGGCAGTCTATGCCCTCCTGCGACCAACCGCACATCTGTCAGCGTTGGTCTCGCGCAATCGCGATTTAGAACTCGCGATTACCCAGAAGTCGCAGATGTTGAATGACAGCGAAGCCCGAGTCGCCCTCGCAGTGCGGGGATCCAGTGATGGATTGTGGGATTGGAATATTCTGACAACGGAGATCCGCTACATTCCTCGAACCCGTGGGATGCTCGACCTCAACGACCCCGGCTTCACAAATACGCTGGAAGAATTCAACGACTCGTTGCATCCCGATGATTTTCTGCGGACCTGGCAGGCCGTGAAACGTCATCTCGAACACCGCGAACCCTACGACATCGAGCATCGTCTGCGCACGAAGGCCGGCGACTATCGCTGGTTTCGATCGCAGGGCCAGGCCATCTGGAATGACAAAGGGGAACCGGTCCGCATGGCAGGTTCGGTCACCGATATCCATCGCCAGAAGAGCGCGGAATTCGCCCTGACTCACGAACGCTTCTTGCTCGACACATTGCTCAAGCACCTGCCCGATCTCATCTATTTCAAGGACACCCAGGGTCGGTTCTTGCGAGTCAGCTCCGCTCTCGCGAAGCATCTCGGTGGACGATCGCCCGACGACGTCTGCGGCAGAACAGACGCTGACTATTTTCCGCCCGACTATGCCGATCAGGCGCGCGCCGATGAGGAAGAACTCATTCGCGGCGTTCGCACTGTCATCACTAAGGAAGAACGCCCCGTCTGGAACGATGGCACCAGCTCGTGGGTCTTGACGACGAAGATTCCGCTGAAAGATGCCCACGCACAGATCATCGGCACCTTCGGCATTTCACGAGACATCAGCGTGCTGAAACAGGCCGAACACCGGTTCCGCCAGGTGGTCGACGCCGCGCCGAACCCCCTGCTCCTCGTTTCCTCGTCCGGCACGATTCAACTGGCGAACACCGCGACCGACCGGCTCTTTGGTGTCACGCGAGCCGAAATCATCGGCCGCTCGATCCAACGACTCATCCCCGACTGGTCGCAAACCGATGCGACCCGCGACCCGGAAGCACCTCCGATTAAGCGGCAACGTCGAGAAGCAATCGGACTCCATCGTGATGGCACTCCGCTTCCGTTGGAGATCAAGCTCAGTCCCCTGGTCTTCGGCAACGAACAAGTAGAGCTCGCCAGCATCCTCGACCTGACCGACCAGAAGCAGGCAGAACAAGCCCTCGTGGCCGCCAAAGAAGTGGCCGAAGCCGCCAACCGTTCCAAAAGCGATTTCCTGGCCAACATGAGCCACGAGATTCGCACGCCAATGAACAGCATCCTGGGATTCACCGAACTGCTCCGCCGCAAAGTCGGTTCGTTCGAGCAACAGGAGTTCTACCTCGAAACCATTCACGCCAGCGGTCGCCACCTGTTGACGATCATCGACGACATCCTCGACCTCTCGAAGATCGAGGCCGGGGAAATGGAATTCGAGTCCGTCCGCTGTTCGCCGCACCACATCATCGGTGAAGTGCTGTCGGTCCTGCGCGTCAAGGCTCAGGAAAAACTGCTCAGTCTCGAATGCCACTGGACGAGCGGCATTCCCGAGACCATCCAGTCCGATCCCGCGCGGCTTCGCCAATTGCTGATCAACCTGGTTGGCAATGCGATCAAGTTCACCGAGCATGGCAGTGTGCA
Source organism: uncultured Schlesneria sp. (assembly GCA_966211735.1). Lineage (GTDB taxonomy): Bacteria > Planctomycetota > Planctomycetia > Planctomycetales > Planctomycetaceae > Schlesneria. The sequence goes on along the minus strand of CBIHQO010000188.1, from coordinate 1,209 downwards.
ACTGAAAATTACCGTCGCTCCCCATTCGCCTGAACCGCGATTGATGATCGAAGTGCAAGACACGGGGATCGGCATGACCGCCGCACAGATCGCCCGGCTGTTCGTTCCCTTCCGACAGGCCGACAGTTCGGTCACGCGGCGATTCGGTGGAACCGGCCTGGGACTGGCGATCTCCAAGCATATTGCCCGCCAACTCGGCGGTAACATCACCGTGACGAGCGAACCGGGCGTCGGCAGCGTATTCTCCGCTGCCATTGCGACAGGCCCGCTCGACAATGTCCGTATCTTCGTTGGTCCGCCGTGTGAAGCGTTACTCCCCGGGCGAAAGCGACCGCATTCCCGCGTCCGCCGCTTGGACAAAGTGCGCATCCTCCTGGTCGAAGATGGAGAAAGTAATCGCGACTTGGTCAGCCTCGTCCTGCGGGAAGCCGGAGCAACCATAGAGACCGCCGAAAACGGTCAAGAGGGCATCCTTGCCGCGATCAGCAGTGAGTTCGACTTGATCCTGATGGACATGCAAATGCCCATCCTGGACGGCTACAAAGCCGCCAGCCATCTGCGGTCGCTCAAGCTCGATGTGCCCATCGTCGCCCTGACCGCTCACGCCATGCGAGGCGACGAGCAACGGTGTCGCGACGCCGGCTGTTCGGGCTACCTGACCAAGCCGATCGACATCGATGAACTGCTCCGAGTCATCAGCTACGTCCTGGCCCAGGCCGTCACCTCCAGGATGATCGCCAAGATCCCGCCCGCCTGGTCCGAGGAAGAGGAAGGCCGCATCGTATCGTCGCTGCCAGTCGAACACGACGGCTTCCGCACGCTGGTGGAGAATTTCCTCACCAAGTTACCCGACAAGCTCGACGCCATCGCCGCCGCGATCGCGGTCGGCGACGTCGACGAGGTCGAACAACTGGCCCACTGGCTGCGCGGCACCGGCGGCACCATGGGCTTCGACTGCCTGACCGGCCCAGCCCAACGCCTGGAAGAATCCGCCCGAGACCTCGAACAAGACGCCCTCCACGAGCAGCTACAATCCATCCGAAACCTGGCCGACCAGATGGCCGTGCCTGTTTAAATGTGCATGCACGACGCTGGTTGTTCTGGGTACCTCGCAACGGCGCGATCGTTTTTCCCCCCATCAGACAAACACGGGTGTGCCACTCAACGCGGGTAACGATCCTGAGTTCTCGTTCTGAAATGGCCTGAAAG
>CBIHQO010000187.1:0-9519 GCA_966211735.1 uncultured Schlesneria sp. | reverse complement strand
TTTTGAGGAAAACGGCGAAAAACACGCTTGTTTTGTCCCCCAATGTCAAAAGTTGTCCTGGGCTGTCAAAATCTGTCAGTAGGTGATCATTGATGCAACGAAGATCGCCCAACTATTTTTGCAAAACTGCAAAACTCGGCAAATCAACGGCTAGATCGAGTCACCAAATATATGGCATAAAGACGTGTTGCCGAAGAGTGAAAGTCGCGTGGTCCCGAGGTCTGCTGCACCGACACTCGGATGACTTCGGCCTGAGAATCAAACCACAAATTCACGGAGGACACCAAGCAGGCCAGCGTTCGTCCGACAGTCTTTCTTCCGTGCTTTTCAGCCCACCCCATGGGTAGCTTCTTTTCAGATTTCTTTCTCTCTGTGTCCTCCGTGACTCTGTGTTTCAAAACTCCTCTCATCTTCCTTGATCAGAAATCGACCAATGTTCGACCTCGATGATCCGCATTTCTCATCTGTCAGTTTTCTGTCACTTCCGTGTGTTTTCTGGTTCAATTTCCGACCCACCCCCCCAAAACCCTGCCATGGACTGACAAATTCTGCCAAATCGTAATGTTCGCAGCCCAGACGGTCTCTGACTTCGCGGAATGCCGCTCTGCTTTTGACAATGGATCTTCATGTCTCCACTGAACGAATTCTGGATCGATGTCGGCGGCACGTTTACGGACTGCCTGATGCGCACCCCTGACGGACAGATCTCGACGTTCAAGGTTCTGTCATCCGGTGTCACGAAGGGGCGTGTCGCTAAGGTTCTGGACGCATGTTCGTTTCGTGACGATGCTCGCATCGGCGACCCACCCCGATTTTGGAAGGGCTATGCGATCACGCTACTGAAACCGACCGGCGAAGTGCTGCAATCGGGGCAGGTAATTGCCTTTGACGAAGGGACTGGCTCATTCACCTTAGATCAGGCTCTCGACGCGAGCGTGCCCGTTCAACAACTTGTCCGCTACGAATTGAAAAGCGGTGAGGAAGCACCGATTCTGGCAATTCGAACAGCGATGGGATTGCGACTTGATCAGCCAATCCCACCGGTCGATGTTCGTCTAGGAACGACGCGCGGGACGAATGCGCTCCTCACTCGGCGAGGGGCGAAGGTCGGGTTCGTCACCACGCGAGGCTTTCGAGATGTCCTGCTGATCGCCAATCAGGACCGACCGCGGTTGTTCGACCTCGCGATCCAGAAACCTGAACCTCTTTTCACTGCCGTTGCCGAGATCGATGAGCGACTGGATGCCAAAGGCGATGTGCTGGTCGCACCGGAAGAGTCTCAGATTCGCGAGCAGTTACTGAAACTAAAATCAGCGGGATGTGAATCGCTCGCGATTTGTCTGTTACATGCGTTCGCGAATTCCACGCATGAATTGTTGGTGGAACGGATTGCTCGCGACATCGGCTTCCAAGATGTCAGCACCTCCAGTCGATTGGCTCCGTTGATCAAGATTGTCTCCCGCGGCGACACGACGGTGCTGGATGCCTATTTGAATCCGATTCTGCGCGCCTACGTCACGCGACTCAAGCAGTCACTGGTGGGCAATCCAGCCGCATCAGCAGGGCAGGGGGGAGGAACTCTGAAGCTGATGACATCGTCTGGCGGGTTGGTCGATGCAGACCGCTTCACCGGCAAAGACAGCATCCTGTCTGGCCCGGCAGGGGGAGTGATCGGGTTCTCACGAGTCGCCCAGAAGGCCGGTTTCGCGAAGTCGATTGGCTTTGATATGGGAGGGACCAGCACCGACGTCTCGCGATTCGATGGCCATTATGAACGTGAACTGGAAACCACAAAGGCGGGAGTCCGAGTTGTCTCACCGATGCTCGCGATCGAAACCGTCGCCGCAGGTGGCGGCAGTGTGTGCGGCTTCGATGGGGTCAAGCTGTTCGTGGGTCCACAAAGTGCGGGTGCCGATCCTGGGCCAGCCTGTTACGGTCGCGGCGGTCCACTGACGATTACGGATGTCAATTTTTATCTCGGCAAGATCGTCGCCAGTCGGTTCCCATTTCCGCTCGATCATCAAGCCGTCGAGCAACGCCTGACACAACTTTGCGAACACGTCGCCAAGTCACCACTGGGGCGAACCTTTACGCCGATCGAACTGGCTCAGGGATTTGTTGATATCGCGAATACCACGATGGCCCGTGCCATCCGCAAAATCTCTGTCGCGCGAGGTTACGATCCAGCCGAATACACCTTGGTTACCTTCGGCGGGGCAGGGGCTCAGCATGCCTGTGAACTTGCCAAGTCGCTGGGCATGACAACTGTGCTGTCGCACCCCTACGCCGGCGTACTCAGTGCGTACGGGATTGGTCTGGCTGATGTGCGTCGCCTGAAAGAGTGTTCTGTTCTGAAGCCGCTAACCGCAGACGTTTTGTTGGAGGTCGAGCAACTCTTTCGGGATCTGCAACAAGTAGCCCATCGCGAGGTCGTCGCTGAGGGAGTCTCGCCAGACTTGATTGACCCGCCACTTCGGACACTGGAACTGCGCTACCGCGGAATCGAAGGAACGATCCTCGTCGAAGAACGATCAGCCATCTCCGCAACCGAGCAACTTAAGCACTACTCCCAAGCCTACGCCGATCGACACCGCCAGCTCTATGGATACGTCCGCGAGGGACGCCCGCTTGAAATTGTGAGCGCGAGGGTCGAGGTTGTTGGTCGTCGAGCTGACCCCGTCGAATCGACGCAGCTGTCGGCGACTCGGCAGCCCGAGCCGTCCGAATGGACGCAGACGACCTTTAACGCCACGCCTCATCGCACTGGCATCTTTCTTCGCGAGCAATTGCACGCGGGCGACATCATCAGTGGTCCGGCAATCATCTGCGAGCCGACATCAACCGTCATCGTTGACCCAGGCTTCACCGCCAAAATCCTGAGCGGTGGTGAGATCGTGATGGAGCTTCAACAAGTGGCCGCGTCATCTCCCTCAGCCAAGACGCAAGCATCAGCAGTGACCGCCGATCCCGTGAAGGTCGAGATCTTCAATCACCTGTTCGCTTCGATTGCCGAGCAAATGGGGATCGCGCTCCAGCAAACAAGTCTCTCCACGAATGTGAAAGAACGCCTGGACTTTTCCTGCGGCATCTTTTCGGCAACAGGCGATCTAGTCGTGAATGCTCCCCACATTCCCGTTCACCTGGGTGCGATGAGTGAAACCGTCCGGCGAATCCTGGCGGATAACCCAGACCTCCAACCCGGCGATGTCTTCGTCACCAATGATCCCTATCGCGGCGGCTCGCACCTGCCTGACGTGACAGTGGTCACACCAGTCCACGATGAAGCGACCCGCGAACTGCTGTTCGTCACCGCCAGTCGCGCTCATCATGCGGAGATTGGTGGTATCGTTCCCGGCAGCATGCCCCCATTCTCAAAAACATTGGCCGAAGAAGGAGTGCTGATCCGCAACTTCAAGCTGCACAGCCAACACCCGCCACAAAACTACGAAGCCGAGTTGAAGTCGCTACTCGCCTCGGGGCCGTATCCGTCGCGGGCCGTCGACGACAACCTCGCCGATGTGGCTGCCCAGGTCGCTGCGAACCACACCGGCGTTCAGCAACTGCGACAACTGGTCGATCGCCAGTCATGGCCCGTTGTTAAGGCCTACATGGGACACATCCAGGCTGCGGCATCAGCCAAAATGCGACAGGCCTTGCGAGGTCTTTCGAATCTGGATGCCACTTCGACTCTCGAACCTCGTCACTCGTCCCTTTCATCTCGCCACTTCTCCCACACCGACCATCTGGATGACGGCAGCCCGATCTGTGCCAGGATCACGATCGAAGGCGACGAAGCGACGGTCGATTTCACAGGGACCGGTCCTGTGCTGGCCTCCAACTTGAATGCCAATCGAGCGATCGTCACCGCAGCGGTGCTGTACGTGTTCCGTTGCCTGATTCGCGACGATATCCCGCTGAACAGCGGCGTCCTGGAGCCGGTAACGATCATCCTGCCGGAATGCTTGCTGAATCCGCCGGCTCATGCTGACCCCGCGCGATGTGCGGCGATGGTGGGGGGCAACGTGGAAACTTCGCAGCGTGTCGTGGACGTGCTCTTAGGTGCCCTGGGTGTGGCCGCGGCCAGTCAGGGAACGATGAACAATCTGACGTTTGGTGACGGAACGTTTGGGTACTACGAAACGATCTGCGGAGGGAGCGGAGCGACGCCGACCGCAGCCGGTGCCGATGCTGTTCATACTCACATGACCAACACACGGCTCACCGATCCCGAAGTGATCGAACGCCGCTACCCGGTCCGCATCCACGAATTTTCGATCCGCCGCGGATCAGGCGGGGCAGGGCGGCATCGCGGTGGAGACGGCATCATCCGCAAAATCGAATTCCTGAAACCGCTACGAGTGTCGATCCTCTCAGAACGTCGCGGCCCTTATGCACCATTCGGTCTGGCAGGGGCGAGCGCGGGTGAGTTAGGGCAGAACCTGCTGCAAAAGAGCGATGATTCGTCAACAATCGACCTTGGAGGCAAGGTGTCTATTGATGTCTCAGCCGGAGATGTGCTGACGATCAAAACACCCGGTGGCGGAGGGTATGGACAGCGTGAGTGGAGTGAACGGGATTTTCTGGCGTTCGAATCCGCCAATTCCCCGGTCGAACTGGTCGAAGGTCGTCTGGAGGTTCTGCCTAAACCAACCTACCGCCATCAGCATCTTGTTCGTCTCCTCTTCCTACAACTAAATCAGGCGGCATTATCTACAGGCCGAGGTGAAGCATCATTCGCTCCATGCCCGATTCGTCTCTGGGACTCTCGCTTTCGCGAGCCAGACGTCTTCTTCCTCAGTTCTGATCGAGTGGCTCGCGGCGAGGACCCTCCGGAAGGCGCAGAGATCGTGATCGAAGTCTTGAGCCCGGGTTCGTCCAATCGCGAACGTGACTTGGTCGCAAAGCGAGCGGACTACGCGCGGGCTCGTGTGCCCGAATACTGGATCGTCGACCCCGAAGAGCAATCGATCACCGTGCTGGTGCTCGACGAGGCTGACTATCGGATCCATGAAGTATTCAAGTCAGGAGAAATTGCGGCATCGCTGTTACTACCTGCATTCACTGTCGCTGTTGCAGACCTGTTTGCGTCCGCAAAGTCGAAATAAGCCAGCAAATCCTGATCAGCTCAATGCAAAAACTCATCGACTACCCAGCGCCGGCGCAACCTCGTATCATGTTCGACGCGGGAAATTGACTCAATTCATTGTTGCAAAAGGATCGTGTTGTGGCTGCCAATCGACGAGCAGAAGTGGACAAGGCGCTGGCGGATGTGGACTTCGCCAAGAATAAGTACCAGGTCGAATTTGATACGACGATGGGCAAGATCCTGCTCGATGTCTATCCCGACGTTGCCCCCGGACATGCCAAGAACCTGATCGGCCTGACCAAGATCGGTTTCTATAACGGTATCATTTTCCATCGCGTCATTTCTGGATTCATGATCCAGGTCGGATGCCCTCAAGGGACCGGAACCGGCGGCCCTGGTTATACGATCAAGGCGGAATTCAATAAGACACTGCACGAACCCGGTATCCTGTCGATGGCTCGGACCAGCGATCCGAATTCCGCCGGTTCACAGTTCTTCATCTGTCTGGAACGAGTCCCTCATCTCGACAACCAGTACACCGTCTTCGGCAAGACCGCCGACAAGGCGAGCCTGGATGTGGTCCAGAAGATCGGTGCCGTGGAAACCAATCAGAGCGATCGACCCTTGAAAGAAGTGAAGATCAACACGGCACGAGTGATCGTGACGCCAAAGTAATTGACAGCATCTCGCCTCAGACTTCCGGAGTGTTCGCGACTTCGGAAGTCTGGGTGAGCGACTTTTCGCGGCAACCACAGCATCACCCACTTGGATCAGGCCACCTTCAACGACCATGGCCGTGATGCCTCCATGACCGCGCATCGCATTGAAGCCGCCTGCTCCCAGATTGTATTCCATCCGCGAACAAGGTTCGCACGGTCCGCTGAACTCCAGCAGGACATGACCAACTCGAAACTGCTTCCCTTTTAGGGCGAGCAGGTTGATACCCGAAACGACAAGATTTCGCCGCACCTGTTCGGGGCCGACTCGGTCCTTGTGAAGGAGGCCCGCGACAGCGATCAGATGCTCGTGTTGGATCAAGGTCACTTGTCGCTTGCTACCGACACGACCCGTCACCTTGTGATCACCCTCTATTCCTCGTCCAGTAACGACGGTGGCCTCGTGAACACTCTGCAGCTCGCCCATTCGTTCCGGCCGCAAGCCGATCCACTCCAACCGGCCGATCTGTGGCAGGATTTCGAAGAGTGTCTTTGTTGTTTGCACCAAGATCCTCCATGAACACAGGCGAATCACAGAACGATTGATCGTCGTACGAAGAACGTCATTGTAAAACCTCACGCTACTTTTGTCCGTGTATTTCGTGTGTTCTGTGGTTATCTTTCTCGAATGCCAATCAACAACCAAACACGACAATTCATCACTGGTGCCGATGTGCGTCAGGCCTGTCGCAGCGGCGAGTGGGCTGGACCAACTGCTGGGTTGGCACCTGGGTATGCGCAGGCCAATCTGGTTATTCTTCCACGCGATTGGGCGGTTGACTTCCTGTTATTCTGTGAGCGGAATCCGCGACCTTGTCCATTGATCGCCGTCACGGAACCGGGCCGTTGGCGACCCACGGTTGCTGCTGATGCGGATCTTCGTACCGATCTGCCCAAGTATCGAGTCTGGCGCGACGGACGATTGGTTGATGAAGTGACGTCCATCACAGACCTGTGGCAGGGCGACTTCGTCAGCTTTCTGATCGGATGTTCCTTCACGTTTGAAGCAGCATTGCTAAAGGCTGGCGTTCCGGTGCGACATATTGAACTTGGTTGCAACGTGCCGATGTATCGCACCAATATTCCCTGCGAGTCAGCCGGTCGGTTCTCAGGGCCACTGGTCGTTTCCATGCGTCCGTTGAAACCGGCGGATGTTGACCGCGCGATCGAGATCTCGGCGCGGTTCGGTGAATCACATGGAGCACCCGTCCATGTTGGCGATCCCGGTCAGATCGGGATCGCTGACATCAATCGTCCCGATTATGGCGATGCTGTTCCCGTGCATCCCGACGAACAACCCGTCTTCTGGGCCTGTGGTGTGACACCGCAAGCGGCGTTACTGCAGGCGAAGCCGCCGCTGGCCATTACTCATGCTCCGGGCTGCATGTTCCTGACCGATTTGATCTCGGCCGAATAGTCCCAGAGTCATTGCGGCGGAAGTGCCTTGGTGTCCGGGCAGTCCAAGACGAGATCGAGAGCGGGATTCGCCCAGATGCCGATCTGCTCGTTGCCCGGCACGAGGACTTCCTGATCGGGTTCGATACTCGTGATCGCGCGAACGAACTTGATCGCTTGCAGGTGTCGATCGTAGTTGGGAAGGTCTTGGATCGCGATCGGATCCGAAAGTGTGACGCCCACCTGCTGATACGACTTCTCGACCAATTCGCTGCAATAGAGGCGGTCGTTATCGAGCTTTAACTGGTCGTCGTATTTTTCACGCCTTTGATAAACACCTTGGCCAAACGCAGCGACTTCAGCCAATGCTTCAGGCGCAAGATCGCGATGCCGTTTGATGGCGACTTGATGTAAATCACGATCTGCCAGTAGCTTGCCAAAGCGAGTTCGGATGCAGCCCTTGCTGCGAATGTCGTAGACGTATGTTTGCCCCTCTTCGATTGCCACGATCCCAATGTGCGAGAAACGGCTGGCCGTCAAGTCTGTACTGAGCTCCGAAAAGTTCACGGTTCCCAACAACATCAGGCAGTCGCCGCGCATGAAGACGACGTCGCCATTGTGAAGGTGAGTATCCGCCCAGTCATTCCATTCGCGGAGATGCTGTGCTCGAGCATCATTTCGGGCCGCAAGGAGTGATGGCATTGTGCTGGATGTCGATCGAGTGCCAGCGCACCCCGATCCAATCGCCAGCATCGCTGCGATTGTGACCCACATCAGATTGATCTGGTTGGCCATAGCGGTCGGCCCGTGTCTGCGGTGCCAGTCAGTTTTTAGGGGCGCGAACAAGGTCGGCCGGTGAAGCACTGGCACTTCAACGAAGATATTCGGTTTCCAGATTTGCGCACACACCAGTTCGTCATCATGATGAGAACGCTGTCAGCAGGATTTGCCGATTGTCTGGAACTACGAACGAGGGGGCCTCATTTGCTAAGATCGCGTCTTACGAAAACGGCTTCGATCATGTTAGGAATCGTCTGATGACCGAGAACTCTCGCTTGCAGCAAGCTACATTGTTACTGAAGTCCGCGTACGGCGGTCGCGAGGGGGTTGATCACGGATCCTGTTGGTCGCGCTGTCTGCGAACTCTGTTCGGGATCGGAGCAGGGCATCCTGCAGAAGCGGCAATCACGGGACTGTTGGCCTCTGGTCCCGTGGCCACGCCAAGTGGAACGATCGGCGCGTCGGCGGGCCAACTCGTCGAAATCCTGCAGCCTGTTCCGCGTGGACCTCAGAAAGCGTCCGTTGTCCGCGCATTCGCAACATGGTGGGAGACGCAATTTGGCGATGACTGCGATCCCAATTGGACGGGAAGCATCACGACATATCGAGAGGCTCTGCGACAGATTCGCGGCTTAGGGCCGGCCGTTGTCGATGAACTACTGCTGTTCGGGCCGGGTCTCGCCGTTTTTCCGGTGGATCGGACGGCATTGCGAGTCGCCGTGCGACATGGATGGCTCGACTTGCCCGTCGAGGACGAAGATGCCCAGTCGCTGTTTGCGCAAGGGGTCGATCGGTCGGTGACGCAGATGAGGGAATTGTCGCAGCTCCTGACCAAGGTCGGGGAGGAGCATTGCGGTCGCGAACCCCAATGTGACGGTTGCCCGCTCCAGTCGATGTTGCCCGAAGGTGGACCTCGAAACCCGCAAAGCTGCTGATTCCTTTCCTGAATAGGGATGAATCCAATCTCGCCACCGCGACTTCGTTTGGCGGCGACATAACCCTCACAACCGTCACGGTCGCCGACAGACCGGCAACTTTCGCCGATTCGCAGAGTCTTTGTAGGCAGAATATCTTCACGCCAGCCGATTCTTTCTAGGAAGAATGGGGTGTTTGCGTAGGAGGTGTTGCCGTGAGATACGATCAAATTGTTATCGGTGCCGGACGAGACGCGGTTGCTCAGGCGATCACGGCCGCAGGGCAGGGGCTTGCCGTCGCCTTGGTCACTCCAGCGAATTCTCCAACCGTTGAGACCCAGATCGTGCGTCAAGCCGTCGAGCAAGTCGTTCGCAGCGGGTCGGTTTCCATGACCGCCTTGAGAACAGAAGTTGCGCATCTAGCCCAAGTCCAGCAAGCGGGGGATCAGGGAGAACTCGCACGAGCAGGAATCGACGCGATCACGGGTGAGGTCCAGTTCGTAGACGCCAATACAGTCAGCGTCCAGAACGGCATCGTGATTGAACGCCTCACTGCACAGACGATCGTCCTGGCCTGTGGAACGAAGTCTGCCCCAATGGCTCGCTTCGGGATCGACGGCGCCGCGGT
>CBIHQO010000186.1:0-9532 GCA_966211735.1 uncultured Schlesneria sp. | reverse complement strand
TCCCACCGATGACGACTACATCAAGGAATTGATCCGACGAGCACTCATGCCGCTCCTGAATCGTATCACCGAACTGGAACGCCAGGTGAACCCAGGCAAGGCAGCGGTGAAGCCGAAGCATCAGGAACCACTGCTGCCGAAGAAAAAAAAGAAACTGCCGGGTGCGGTGATCAACGGGCGCGAAGCGGCCAAGCGACGAGCGGAAGAAGACGAGGCACGAGGGAAACGCCCGTGAAATTCCTGAACGCGATTTCCGCTCGGACGAGATTCAGCCTGCTTCCATGCAGTGACACTCATCATTCGTTGGCGAAAGATTCGAAGTCACGGCCAGTTTCACCAGCCTCCATGTCCCGCAACGAAGCCTCAATTGCCAATTTGTCCTCGACCGAAGCATGAGTCTCGCGCCACTCATCGTATAGCTCATCAATCGATTGCGGTAACTTCCCCGCATCAATCCGCTCGTGGGCAAATTTGGTAAACGACTCTAGTTCTTTTTGGACAAGTGTCATTGCCATAATCTCCTCAAGTACATGGTACCGCGATTCGGATCCCCTGGTCAAAGTGACTAGATGGAAGAATGCGGACTTCGAGGAAATTTGATGAGCCACCGGACTGTCGATCCGATGGTGTAAAGCCACCCGCGCGCCTCACAAAGTCTCGAGCAAATCCTTCACTTTTTGCTCGATCAGGTCACGAACTTGGCGATATTGTTCTGGAGGCATCTCTTTCGGGTCGGGGATCTGCCATTCCTCGCGTCGCTCGGCGAGGACCAGGGGACATTCATCTCCGCAACCCATCGTCACGGCGACCGTGATTTTGCGCCCGTTGAATTCGTCGAGTGATTTTGAGGAGTGCTTCGTCAGGTCGTAACCCACTTCACGCATGAATTCGATCGCCCGCGGATTGACTCGGCCCGATGGACGCGAGCCGGCGCTGGCGGCGATCACGGTTGGACCGCCGTGGATGTGAGCAAACGCTTCTGCCATCTGACTTCGGTTCGAGTTTTCAATGCAAACGAACAGGACGCTTTTTTCGGCCGACATGTGATCCCTTCGGGAATAAAATCAACGACTAGCAGCAACCGGTTGGCCCACATCCGACGACCGGCAGCAGATTCAGTCCACAACGGTCAGGTGCCAGACAACCGGTATGCATGGCTTCCAGCTTCAACGTGACTGAGTTGGATGCGACCTCGGCTTCACTGACTGTGAATCGCGAAATCGCGTCGGTTTCGTATTCGACCTCCATCGGCAAGTCGTCTGACCTCAGCAGAGCAGCTGCGGCGTCGAAGATGCGGGCGAGTTTGCCTGCGTGCAATCGATGCTCGACATCATCAGCCACCCAGACTTGGAGGACGCAGGCGGCCTCGGATCGGAGCGTGCCGCCACAATCTATGAAGTCCTTCTGAACTCGCGCCACTTCCGTGATATGAAAGTGAGCTGGAACGGTGTTCCCCTCAGGCAACAGGAACTGGATGGCTGAGTTCGGATTATCCGACAGGATCTTGACGAAGGGATGCAGATTCATCAGTGCGTACTTTCGATTGTCTGCTCGCTTTTCCGCGGGGAAAGACAGCAAGCAGGACCATGAACTAAAAAGTAAACCGCCACACCGGCCCGGGCACCAGCGACCGGGGCCGCCAGGTAGACCCAGAGAGACTCAAAAGATCCTGTCACTACGGCGGGAGCCACTGATCGCGCCGGATTCATCGACGCCCCTGTGATCGGACCAGCGAACAGTGCTTCCAGTGCCACGACCGATCCGACGACAATTCCCACCAGGCTTCCTTGTTCTTTCGGCCCCTCAGACACGCTAAGGATGACGAACATGAGTATCGTCGTCAGAAGGAACTCGAGCGAGAAAGCTTGCAGCGCCACTCCAGCTGGAATCGTCGCCCCCAGCGTCGGATGGCCGGGAAACATGAGGCGGAGGACCATGCTGCCAAGGATCGCACCGAAGACCTGACTGGCAACGTAAGGAAAGACCATTCTCCCCGACATCCGGCGCGCCGCGAAGAAGCCGATGGTCACAGCGGGATTGAGATGAGCCCCCGATACGCGTCCCAACGCAGAGATCATCGCCATCACGATCATTCCGAACGTGAGCGAGATCCCGACGTGCGTCACTGCGCCGCCGCTAACATCGTTAATGACGATGGCACCTGTTCCCGCGAAGACGAGTGCGAATGTGCCAAACACCTCTGCCGATAACTTTCGAAAATCGTCGCGCTTCATGAGCAGTTGATCCTTGCTCGCGACTGATTGCGGTCGTTCACTTCTTCCATCAAACAGATCCCCTGATCCAGCAACGAACGGACACAGAGATCGACCAGCCGGTAATGAATGCTGGTCCCCTCGCGTCGCGAGGTCAGGATGCCGAGGTCAGTCAGACGTTGAAGCTGGTTTGAGACAGCCTGCGGCTTCATCCCCACCGAAGCAGCCAGGTCCGTGACGCATAACTCTTCGGCCCTGATCAAAGCATGCAGCAGGCGCAATCGTGTGTCATTACCAAGCACCTTGAAGACGGCAGCCAGGCCCCCCGCCTGAATCGGCGAAAGCAACGGCCGGTCCTTGATGGAGGGCCGCGAACAACACTCGGACTGAGTCGCAACAGGCTTCATTTTGTCCATTCCATCGCAGATTTCACTAATACACTAACAAGTGTAATACAGAAATCAAGGGGTTGACCATGAAAGAGAAAAGCCCGCGAAAGCGCAGGTCATCGCCGACCCCTCGGAATCACCTCGCGATAATGTTGCTCCACCCCACGCCACGATCGCTATTGACGTAGTACCCCATGTCGGCGAATGATGTCGTCGGTTCGAGAAACGACAAAGCGTAGCGATCATGAATTTTCAGCAGTCTTTAATCGCAGTTCTCTGCTCCATCGCGATGATCGGCAATCCGGTCCTCGCGGGGTTGAAGCCCTGTTGCTGTACGCGTCCTGCAGAAAAACAGGCGAGTTGTTTCCATGGTCGGCAAAGCCAGGCCAGCGAAACATCAACCAGGTCCTGCTGCGCCAAGAAACAGCCGGTCCGTACCGCAGTGGTGCGACCGTGTGACTGTTGTTTCAAGAATGCACCTCAACCGCTGACTTCCAGTCCAGTCCCTCTGTTGAAGCCGTCGCCTCCTGTCGATTTGTTCACTGGAGACGTTCCACAGGTTTCACAGAAGACGACGACAGCGTCGCTCGACAGCCCCAACTTAGGTGCGGGGGAATTCTACGGGCCTTCGTTACTGGCTCTTCTTTGCCGATGGCTGAATTGAACGGATCGACTGATACATTCGGTGATTCGTTTCGTTTTCCGACCATTTTCATTGCGAGAAGAACCATGACTACTTTTTCGATTCCTGCCGTCCTGGCTGCGGCAACATTGGCCTGTGCTGGTGCTTTCGGTTTTGCGAATTCAAACCTAGACACTGCAAAAGCTTCGGGCTGCGGTTGCGTCGACTGTCAATGCCCGAATTGCATGGGCGTCTGTACCTGCGAGACGTGTGTGTGCGGGTCATGCGGCTGCACGACCAGCGCAGTGACGTTGTCCACCGTGAAGGCGCCACAGACGCCAACTTCCTGCTGTGCCAAGCCGTTAATCAGCGCCGCCGCGTGCGATTGCGACAGCTGCACAAGCGATGCCTGTACGTGCGATGCGTGCGACTGTGAAAACAGCTCCTGCGCGTGTGTATTAACCTCGACCGCGACGTAGTCGCACAATTGGGCGAGGACATCACGGGATGTCCTCGCCGCTTTCTCTCCGCAAGGAGTGCCGTTCCATGTGATTGAAGAGCTTGATGCGACTCAGCGTGGTGGAGCGCTTGTCGCAAACTGATGCAAAATGTGTTGCCAATAGTCGCTTGCTGGCGAAATTTGCAGCAAACACAGGCTTGACGGACTGCCGTCCATCGGCCAGACTTGAACTAGCTCGCCAGACAATTTTGTGACAGGTGCGCGGCAGTCGAAGACTGAGCGCGGTGACCTGCGGGGAGGACAAGATCCCCCAGGAAATACGAGTCATCAACCGCGGGATTGCAGTTTTAAGCCGAACCCTATCGTGATAGGGATCCCTCTCCATTTTGGCAGGACGGACCATCCGTTCTCATGAAATGACAGGTGATTCAGGGGCCGCCGATGCAGGAATCCGCAACGGGAATCAGTTGGTATCATCGACGTGACTACGAGGCGCTGTTGGCCGTGTTTGTCGATGCCGCAGCCCTGCCACGTACCTACGACGAATGGCTTGCGAAGGCGAAGGAACTCGAACGCGAGGTGCAGCGTCGCGGAAGTCGAGTGATCCGAGCGTATGTCGATCCCATCGAATTTCCCAAGTGGTGTCGCACAACTGGCCACAAGACGGATGCCAGCGGCCGTGTCGCCTATGGCAGTTCGGTTTGCGCCGAAACGATTTCGAGCGAACGGGCCGCGTCCACGAAGAAGACCAAGCAGTGGAAAATCCCGCTTGAGTTTCCGACGGACGGTGAAGACCCCGTGTTCGAAGAGATTTGACTCTTTTGCGAAGTGCGGCCTCATCACTGACGCAAGTGAGCCCTCAACGTCTCAGCTAACGACCTCGACAGCGATCTAAGGTCCGCAGCATGGCGTCGCACATTGCTGGGCCCGATTGCTCGGTGAACGGGAACTGATTGCAATATTTGGGGGACTGATAGCCTGCGTAGCTACGCACCTGGATATCGTGTGCATCGGGCAGGTACCCGATGCGACCGTTGGCGTAACAGGCGATCATTAGTTGTGGGGTCGTCGACTGACGACGGATATCCACGGCGAATGGGCTGAAGAATTCGGACGAGTTCGCAGTGATGCAAAGATCGCCCAAGCGAAGCGCCTGAACCTCAGTGTCCAGGTACTCGGGACGTGAGTCGAGATCTTCAAGCATCTTAGTTGTCCATTCGACATGAAACCGCGCCATCGCCATAACCGCTTTGACTTCGTCGCCGCCGTGTCTATGCACCATGTCGTCGGGACGATTCGTCATCGACTTCCCGATGGTCTCGCGCCAGTTTGCTGTATCCCCGGTCTGCAATCGTCGCTGCGCGTCGTCACGATCGCGTTGAATCTCGTCCTGCGTCCAACGGCGAGTCGGGATGCGAGCCATCTCGGTGGCAAAGCCGACCTGTTCGGAATGCATCGCCTCGGCCTCAATCTGGCTTTCCAATGCCACAGCAGCCAACAACTGTGCCGGTTCGTGATGACGATGGGGATCGATGTACTCGCGCAGGAAGTTGACATCGCCACAAGCCCCCTGCACATACATCGCAGTGACACCGGGCAAGCCCTGCTCGATCAGATCACAGACTTCCCCAGGAAGGTCTCGCGAAACTTCAAATGGACGCCAGTCGGTTGTCAGGGTGGGATGCGCCGCGAAGTTAACGACAAAAGCGAGTGGCGAGCCATCGAGCGTCTCCACCTTTAACGTCGTCACCGTCGGATCAAGATCGCCATGGGGGCGAGTTCGGTTGAACGTATGGCCGACCAGGTCGCCGCGGGCCGTCCGCAGGTGAACCGGTTCGCGTCGCCGCCATGCGAGAATCGCCGCTGTGGCAGCCTGTCGACTGGCCCAGTCCTCATAGACCGGATCGCACTCACCAACCCCCCGCAATCCGCCTGCCGAAGGAGCATTGTGACTATGAGAGCAGGTCAACAGGATCGCGTCGGGTGGCAGTCCCGTTTCCTGCCAGATCCGCTCGCGCGTGATCCTCGTAAATGTCGCATCGATCAACATCAGATCGAGCGTGATCAGAACCACTTGTCTGTGACCGTCATCGACAACCAGTGCGGTGGCATGCAGGTCATCATGAATCCGCTGCCATCGCCGTTCGATGTAGTACCCCCATCCCGTCAGTTCGACACCCCAGAAGGGCGTGATGCACACTCGCGCGACACCGGCGTATAACATCATCGAGTCCTCTGATTTTAACAGTCGCATCGACGTGGGCTTGGCGAGCGAACGACGAGCGGGGCGAGCAGCAGTATACTATTTGCAAAGATCGATCGCGTCGGCGTGAGCAGGCCACGAATATGCAAATTAGTCAGATCGAAACGATTCCCGTTCGCATTCCACTCAAGCCTGATCGGCGAATGATCTCGGCACTGGGACACCACGATGTCTCCGATTTTCTGCTCGTCCGAGTGATGACCGACACTGGATTGGAGGGGTGGGGTGAGGCCACAGTGACGCCTCGCTGGAGCGGTGAGACGTGCCTGGGGGCGAAAGCGATGATCGACCAAGTGCTGTCGCCGACAGCCCTTGGCGTTGATCCCGGCGACATCGGGGAGCTCGATCGACGTCTGGATGCCGTCGCCGTCGGCAATTGGTTCGCTAAAGCGGCCATTGAGATGGCCTGTTGGGACATTCAAGGTCGAGCCCTCGGCAAGCCGGTCTATGAACTGCTGGGCGGTGCTTGTCGACGACTGGGTATTCGCAGCCGCTTTTCTCTGGGAGCCTACGAACCGGAGCGGGCTCGTCGTCGCGCGGCCGAGTTGGTGGCTGCGGGCTTCACGACGATCAAGGTGAAGGTCGGCACCGATCCGGTTCGCGATGTCGAACGCGTCCGCATCGTCCGTGAGACGATCGGCTCGGATGTCGCACTGACGATCGATGCTAACGGCGGTTGGGATGTGCCGACGGCCATTCGCTGCATCCGTGAATTGGCAGACTGTCAGCTGACGATCGTCGAGCAACCGATTCCACCGGGCGACTACACAGGGTTGGCACGGGTTCGGAATGAAACGGGAGCGAAAATACTGGCAGACGAAAGCTGCTTTGATCTTGTTCATGCTCGGGAACTGATCGCGCATGAGTGCTGCGACGCCATCAGCCTGTATCCGGGCAAAAACGGTGGCATTCGGAAAGCTCGCGAGATCGCCCAATACGCCGAACAACATGGGGTCGCCTGTTCGATCGGCTCAAACCTCGAATGGGATCTGGGGACCGCGGCGATGGCGCATTTCGTCGTCGCCACTCCCAACATGCAGATCGAGGTGTATCCCGGCGACCTGTTGGGTCCGGACTAT
This sequence comes from uncultured Schlesneria sp., assembly GCA_966211735.1. Taxonomy (GTDB): domain Bacteria; phylum Planctomycetota; class Planctomycetia; order Planctomycetales; family Planctomycetaceae; genus Schlesneria. The sequence continues at coordinate 2,506 of CBIHQO010000186.1, read as the reverse complement.
CACGAGGTATCGATTGCGAGAAATCCGATTCTCATCGACGGCCCCATCACCACACTCGGCCCAGAACCTGGGCTGGGAATCGAAGTCGATCGCGAGGTCGTGGAGCGTCACCGAATTCGTTAGTTTTCTACTGCCCCACGCGCCTCGACGCTGGCTTTTTCGTTGGCCTTCGCATCTTCCGCGTATTGTTTGTCCAGTTCTTCGAAGCTGACTCCGGTCAACTTATCGAGGCCTGGTGCCGTGTCGCGTTCGCGCGTGTTGGAACTGTAGAGTTGTGCCAGATGCTGCACGAGTTTTTCGCGGTAGCGTCCGTCGTCGTACTCCATGAAGAACCGTGCCAGGCCAGCCGCTTGGGTGTAGTTTTTGGCGAGGTCTGGTTGTGTCTGGAACTCTCGCATTCCCATCGCGGAGAACTTGTTGAGAGGAACGTAGAAACCCTTCTGCAACAAATTGACGCGAGCCCCCTCAAAGCGGATGTAATTCGGATCGCCGAGTGAATAGTCCCCCGCCTTTCGCTGGAACGATTCCATATAGCAGGCGATTCCTTCGATGATCCAAAAATGGGCGTTATCGCCGATGGGACGGGTGAGCGTGTGACTCTCGAAAAAGAGCTGGTGGGTTCCTTCGTGATACAACGTCGCTTCGTTGTCGTTGTTGGGATCATGATAGAAATGGGCAATACGTGTCGTCGTCATGTAGATCCCATTGGTGATCTCAATATTGGGAAACTCTTTCTTAAGTTGAGCGACGTATTCGTCTCGAGTCCGGTAGTAATGGATGATGTAGGGACGCGGATTCGAGGTGACCGCTTTGGCGCTGCCATCGAAGAGATGCATCATTTGTTCGCGCGTGGCGAAGAACCCGGCGAAGGTTTCGTAGAAGAACTCGTGAAAGTCTTCGAGTGCCCGCCCAAGCTCGACGCCGCGTTCGAGGCTCACGTTCGTCTTGATCAAGTAGTGATCCGTGCGAACTTCCCAGGCATTGATAAAGTCGCGACGGAGTTCACGCTCTTTTTCTGCGGAGAACCAACGATTCTTGAAGAAGCGTTCCCCGTTCGTATAACGAGCCAGATGATCCTTGGGTAGCCAGCCGAACTCTTCGTGCCAGACATTCCCTTTTTTGATCTGGCTGGCGGCGAACTGCGTCACCCACTCATTGCCCTGCCTGACAAATCCCAGAATCTTGCGTGCCGCGGGGTGATCGGAATCATGCATCGCCGATTCGCGAACGAGAGCGTATGCGTCACTGGGATAGCCATCATTTAAAGCGCGGCGCGAGAGCAGGTACAGATCCTGCGAATAATCTTTTTCCAAGGCCCGCAGTTGAGTCCGCCAGAATCGTTCTCCGTCCGGCAGGTTGTTGGGGATATCGGGAGTCACTTCCTTTGGCAGAGTCCGCAGGTTGTGTGACTGAGGCTCGATATTGATGACTCGGCTGCGGACGCGTTCAGCGGCCTCGTTCATGTTTTTGTCTTCGCAGGACTGCGCCAGTTTTTCCATCTGGTTGGCGAAGTCGCGGAAATGTCGGTCGCGCGATTCCTTGAGAATCGACCGCGCGTCGCGGACGCGCGAAGTTTGGGCGTGGCTGATCCGTGGAGCGATCGCGACACTGCAACAGATTGCCAAGCTGACGATGAGACAGCAGCGAGCCAAGCGCATGGCACTCAATGCTAATACTCCACATTTTCGTGAGAAGCCCAACGAGGACATTCTAGGGGAGCATCTTTGCTGGCGATAGATGAGGACGCTCAAACCTTCAATTCCACGGGGCGGCAGGGCGAGTATTCACGCAGCCTGGACTCCCGTAGCGGCAGGTTTGGCCGGTGGAATGTAACGCACTGCGATGGTCGCACAAATTGCCAGGACGGCCAGTGCTGCCGTGTAAGAGATCGACGTCGCATCGATCGGCCGATTGATTTCAGGGCCAAAGCAACCGCAACTGATCTTGAGGCCGCGAGACAATGCTGAGCCCTGGACCGCCACGAATCCGAGCAGCAGCAACGAAGTCACTGTCCAGGCCGCGCGTTGGCAACAGCTACTCAGCAAGCAGGCCGCAAGTACTAATTCTAGAAACGGCATGTATGAAGCGATCAACGCGCCCACGGGGGCGGTGGTTAACTCATATTGATAGACCGTAGACAGGAAGTAGTAAGGGTTCGCCAGATGGGCCGAGCCACTCCAGACAAAGATCCCGCCGACGATCAGTCTTGCGACCCAGTCGAATTCGCGAATAAATCGATTCCAGCGAGACTGGGCGCTGCTGCTTGTCGCCACTTCGCTCATTCATCAACCTCTTCTTTGACGGGCTTGACCGAACGGGGATCTTTCTGATCCCACTGTGTCCAGCCACCCGGAAACAGCGATACGTTTTCAATCCCCTCGGCAACCAGGGCCGAGCCAAGTGCTTCGTCGAACTGACAACTGTCGCTTTGGCAGTACACCACGATTCTCGCATCGCGAGGGACAGCTTCCAGCAAACGTCGTCGTTCGGCCTGTGTTGTGAAGAC
>CBIHQO010000185.1:0-9603 GCA_966211735.1 uncultured Schlesneria sp. | reverse complement strand
CCTTCGGAATCTGAAAATCGATTTCCCACCGATCATTGGGGACGATGTCGCCGTCACCTCTCGGAATCAACCGGTCGACATCAATGTGGTGATGAACGATGCCGATCCGATTGGGCTTCTGAACCTCAAGTCGGTGAAAATTGAGCGCCCTCCCGGCCATGGTGAGGTGACCTCGATCTCGGATCTGGGGGTGGTCACCTACGTACCCAATCCTGAATTCGTCGGCCAGGATGTCCTGATGTACACCGTCCGCAATCAGGATGGGGCCCGATCGAGCTTCGGAATGGTGAAGATTACCATCAATCCGTAGTGGGTCTTCTGCACGCGACCGAAAATCGCTTGTTTTTCGGCGAAGTTTGCCGAGTGGGTCATCGAGGTTCTCCGCCGTGCTAACCCCGTTGGTATCGCAAACTGCTCTCTGAATCTCAGTTGCGTCAGCGCAGGTCCCTTCGTCTCTCACTCAGCAATCGAACTGGCGTCATCGGCCAAATTCGCGCTTCAGGCCATTTTATGGGCTTGTGAACAAATAAAGCGCTCGGGATTCCGCAATTCGATCGGCCCAATGTGGTTGCCACATGATGCCCATCTGAAATCCAAGGATATTGCCTATGCCTGTCGTCAGTTTTAATTAGACTTCGCCAGCCTCTCGCGGCGGACCATTCACAGATGACAAGTACCCAGAGGAATTCAGGATAGCCAAGTGGTCCAGCAACCAAAAAACACATCGCGACCATTGCCAGCGTTCATCATCGGCGGTGCGCCCCGTTCTGGTACGACCTATTTGTACAACCTGCTGGATCATCATCCCGAGATCTATCTGGCCAAACCCCGAGCGCCCGAGCCGAAGTTCTTTCTGGTGGACGAAGAGTACGCCAAAGGCCTGGACTACTACTCGGAACGTTTTTTCTCCGCCAGTTCCCCAGCCGCGATTCGCGGCGAGAAGAGTGCGAACTATCTCGAGTCGCCCGTCGTTCCTGAGCGAATCTTCCAACACCTGCCGAATTCAAAATTGATCTTCGTGCTGCGTGATCCCGTCGAACGAGCGTTCTCGAACTTTCTGTGGTCGACGCGGAATGGTCATGAAACGTTGTCCTTCGCCGAAGCGATCAAGCAGGAGTCCGCTCGCGAATCCTGCTACGCGCCGGCCGTTCGCTTCGCACGTCCATTCTCGCACATCTCGCGGGGCATGTACGCCAAATTGCTGCAGCCTTACCTGAAACTGTTTCCGCGCGAGCAAATCAAGATCGTCCTTCATGATGACTTCGTCGCGGATCCGGCTCGCGTCGCCGCGGATTTGATGGTCTTTGTCGGAGCGACCGTCATTCTGCCGCCGATCGATCTCAACGAACCGGTCAATACCTCGCGCGATCGCGACCAGACACGGGATCAGGTGTTGCCCCAGGATCTTCGCGAACAATTGTGTCAGCTGTATGCGGGCCCTAATCAGGAACTTCAGGAATTGATCGGTCGCGACCTCAGTCATTGGAGTCAACCGTGAGCACGCGGATCCAGATGAATGTCGTCACGCTCCAGTCGTGGACAAAACCGAAGAAGGGTGAGTGAAAGTGTCGCTATCCAAGGATGGATTTGACGCCGGTTCGAGCGATGCGAATTCGCCGAGCCAAACCGCGTTCATCAGGCAGGCCGGCTATCGAATTGATCGATCGTCGGGTCGACGCCCGAAAGTCTCGTTGATGATTCCCTGTCTGAATGAAGAGGAATCGCTTCGTCAAGAAATCCCCGAATTCATCGAAGCCCTGGCAGACGACCCCGAATACGACTTCGAAGTTCTCTTCATCGATGATCATTCGACGGACCAGACGCCACAGATCCTTCGTGATCTCTGCCAGCGATTTCAACACGTGCGTGCGATTCGACTGGGACGCAACTGCGGATCTCACACCGCCTATCGAGCTGGTTTGGACTATTGCACTGGCGATGCTGTCGCCTTCACGGTGGCTGACCTGCAGGAAGGAATCGAACTTATTCGTCAGTCGCTTCGGCTCTGGCAGGCTGGTGCGTCGGTCGTCGGTACGATCGCGATCGGGCGAGATCGCGGAGGATTCTTCAACGAAGCCGGCGCCAGACTGTTCTCTTGGTTGCGCAATCGACTTGGAAGCTAGTCTCGAGAGGCGAATGAATCGGCGCTGAGAGTGAGCGATCGGCAGGTCGTCGAACATTGCCAGCGCCATGCCCCCCGAACTCGCAATCTGAACTCCTGGATTTTTGGACAACCGTTTTCGACGGAGTTTGTGACATACACACCGACTCAACGGCGCTTCGGTACCTCGAAGTGGACGTTTCAAAAGAAGTTGAGACTCGTCATCGACACGCTGCTGGACACTTCGACGATCTTTCTGACGATTTGGTTGTTGATGGGTAGTGTGCTGGCGGCGACCGGCGCGGGCTTGCTGGTCGCCGTGTTCGGTGCCTCCTTGCGGGCAGGTAGCTCCAGTAACGTTGTCTGGTTTGGCTCCCTGATCGCGACGGTCGTCGGGTGCACTGGGTTGATCCTGCTGGCGGCTGGCTCGTTGGGCATTTATATCTGGCGAATCCTCGAAGAAATGCGGGGCGGCCCGGGCTATTTTGCCGAACCGCTGGGCGACTTGCCGAGCTATACCAGGGGTGCAACTTCAGATCACAAGACCACAACCGTCACCAAGCCTCGGTTTCTGAAGAACGACGCCTCGGTCCGAAATCCGTGACCGCAAAGCGAGGGATCGATGCTGCCAACGAGAATAGTCGCCGATGACGCGAATGTCGTATCAGGCACTCGCGTCTCTCACGATCTGCTGATCGTCGCAGCCACTGCTCTGATCGCCGTCCTGGGCTATTTCTTCACGGAGAAAATCCCGATCGCCAATGGCTTGGGGTGGGACGGCAAGATCTACGGGGAATTGGCAAAAGGGGCTCTGTTTCAGACGGCCGAGAATCCCCTCGATCGATACACAATTCGGCGCGTCCTTCCTTCAGCAATCGTTTGCTGCGGACTGAAGCTGTGCGGGCTGTCCTTGAACGACGAAAATGTCATTCTTGGGTTCGGCTTATTGAATATTCTCTGCGTGACGAGCGTCGCCTGGTGCTGGGTTCGAATTGCCGCTCTGATGGCTATCGGATCTCGCGGCAAGTGGCTGGGCTTCTGCGCACTCATACTTAATTTTGCGGTGGTTAAGCACACCAGCTATTATCCGGTGCTGACCGATATGCCCGCCTTCGCCATCGGTTGCTGGATGCTCTATCTCTATCTGCTGCGGAGGATCTGGAGTTTGCTGCTGCTGACGATCGTCGGGTCCTTCGTCTGGCCGACCATGATGTTTCAGGGGACGCTGCTCTTGCTGTTTCCTCGCGAAAGTCTCTCTGCCGAAGAATCGATTCGATCCCCCTGCTCGAAGGGGCGACCGTTCGGCTGGAATTTCTGGTTTTCCGGACTGTCAACGTACTACCTGCTTCTCGCCATCTATTGGTCTGTAGGCCATGCAAACCTGCCGATCTGCGGCTACATCGATCCTGCAAAACAACTGCTGCCCCTGAGTATGGGAATCGTCTCGGTCTACATCTTTTTCGTTCTGTACCGCATGATCGATGTTGTTCGTTGTGCTGAAGTGATTCGCACGCTTCTCGTTCGCGATTGGCCTCGCTTGGTTGCCGTCTGTTTGATGATCGTCGTGGTGAAGTGTGTGTATGCTTATTTGGCCCCGCTCCCGGGCCATCATGACGGGAAGCTCTACTTACTGCGACTATTCATCAAAGCGGTCTACAAACCCGGCATCTTCCTGGTCGGACACGCGGTTTACTTTGGGCCGATCGTGCCATTGATCGTGCTGTTGTGGACTTCTGTCAGCCGCGAAATCCAGAAGACTGGCGTCGGTATTTCGTTGGCCGTGACGTTGGCGCTCTTGCTCAGTCTGGATGGGGAATCTCGCCATCTCGATCACGCATTTCCCCTCATCGTCCCGTTCGCGATTCGCGTGATCGAGCGATTGAATTGGGATCTTCGTCGCACCCTCTCGTTCGTCGCCCTGTCCGCGTTTGCCAGTAAATTCTGGTGGACAATCAATCAGCCAGGCTTTGAAACCAGCCTCAGCCTGCTCGAATTCCCGCTGCAAACCTATGCGATGAATTATGGCGTGTTCATGAATACTCAGACCTACCTGATTCAAGGGCTATTCGCGCTCGCCATTACAGGCTTGCTAGCCACTTTCGTAAGCGGATCGGGCTTGATCCAAGGTCGACGGTCTCGCAATCAGATCGGGCCTGCACGAGACGAGATAACGCAGATCGCCGCCTGAATGGACCTGCTGACGACTGTGGCGAAATCCTCGCCAAATAGCCGCATCTTCAGGTCCAGCCCTAATTTGCTATTTAATTCCAATACATGCCTTGGTATACATCTGTTCCAGCCGGCAGGGAAGGTCGGTGCACAAACAGGGGAAATTCCGCCAGGAGGGTGTCGAATTGACAAATGCCGTCAAAGTGCGTTGCGGCAATTTACGCCCTCTTCACGAGCAACTTGCTGACGAAATTGCCGTCGCCGTCGCCCGCGTTCTCAAAAGTGCGTGGTTCGTTCTTGGTCCCGAAGTGGATGCGTTCGAACAGGCGTTCGCGGGTTATCACAACGTGCGATTCGCTGTCGGAGTGGCCAATGGGACCGATGCGATCGAGTTGGCACTGCGCGCTGGTGGAGTCGGTCCCGGCGACGAAGTGATCACTGTCGCTCACACGGCAGTCGCCACAGTCTGCGCCATCGAGCGAGCGGGGGCGATCCCGATCCTGGTCGACATCGACCCCATCGACTTCACCATGGATCCGGAGGCCTGCCGTGCGGCAGTCACGTCGCGAACAAAAGCGATTGTGCCCGTTCATCTGTATGGGCATCCTGCCAATCTCGCAGTTCTCTCCACGATCGCCGATCGACACGGACTACTACTGATCGAAGACTGTGCTCAAGCACATGGAGCCAGGTACGACGGTCGCCTGGTGGGAACCTTCGGCCAGATGAGCGCGTTCAGCTTTTATCCGACCAAAAATCTCGGAGCGTACGGAGACGGAGGCGCGGTGATTACCGATGATCCGCAACTGGCTGCCAAGTTGAAGCGACTACGGTTCTACGGGCAGGCCGAGCGTTATCAGGCGGTCGAGCGTGGAATCAACAGCCGTCTCGACGAAATGCAGGCTGCGATTCTGTCAGTCAAATTGAAATATCTGGACGCCCACAATCAGGCGCGTCGTACGATCGCCGAGTTCTATGACACGTCGCTGTCGGGTGTCGAATTACCACGGTTGCGTCAATGTGGGAAAGGCAGCGCAAGCTCTCAGGCCGCTTCCATTCACCACGTCTATCACCAGTACGTGATCCGACACGCTCGTCGCAACGAACTCAGTACGGCTCTCCGCGACGCTGGCGTTGAGACTCAAATTCATTATCCGATTCCCGTTCACCGACAACCGGCCTATGCCGACTTGGGATATCACGCGGGAAGCTTGCCCGTCACCGAACGGATGGCAGACCAAATTCTGTCGCTCCCGATCGGCGTGGGACTGACCACTTCCGATCTCGCCATTGTCGCCGATGCGATTGCCACATTTACTGAAAAAGAAGGGTGCCACAATGCCGCCTGATACGAACCAGTTTCGTGGTGCCAAGGTGTTAATCACGGGCGGATTGGGCTTCATTGGCTCCAATCTTGCAATCCGACTGGTCGAGCAGGGGGCTCAGGTCACTTTAGTTGATGCCATGATTCCTGAATTCGGCGGCAATCTGTTCAACATCGAACCGATCCGCGACAGAGTGACGGTGAACTTCGGTGACATCTGCGATCGCCACGCGATGAACTGGCTGGTGCGCGGTCAGGACTACGTCTTCCACCTGGCTGGGCAGGTCTCCCACGTGATGAGCCTGACCGATCCCTTTCCCGATCTGGAATGGAACATCAAGGGGACGGCGGTGGTCATGGAGGCCGTCCGTCGCTCCGCACCGCAAGCAAAAGTGATCTTCTCGGGAACTCGTGGACAATATGGGCCGGCCGTGCAACTTCCTGTCACCGAAGAGGCACCGACCAACCCCAAGGGAATCTACGAGGTCTCCAACCTCACCGCCGAAAAGATCATTCAAGTCTACAACGATGTTCACAATATCCACTCAGTGCTGCTGCGGTTGACCAACATTTATGGCCCACGGTCGCAGATGAAGCATTCTCAGTTCGGGGTCGTCAATTGGTTCGTCCGGCTTGCGCTAGACGATGAGACGATCGATCTCTTCGGCGATGGCCAGATCAAGCGAGACTTCCTGTACATCGACGACTGCATCGACGCCTTGCTGATGTGTGCCACCTGCGATGCCGCTCGCGGCCAGGTCTTGAACGTGGGGATCGATCAACCCAGCACATTTCGCGAACTGGCCGAAACACTGATCCAGGTCGCAGACAGTGGGCGCTGGAGATTTGCTCCGTTCTCGGCCGAACGAAAAGCACAAGAACCCGGCGATTTCTACTCAGACATCTCCAAGATCAAGCGAATCGTCGGCTGGCAGCCCAAGACCTCGATGGAAGAGGGCTTGCGAGAAACGTTGAAGTTCTATCGCGAACATCGCGAGCAATACTGGCAATCACCGCCCAAGCCGCGACTTCGTCTGGCTTCATAATGCGTCGGGCCGCATCTTCCGAACTAGATGTGGCATCTGATAAATGACTGACTGTGCGTGATTCGTCGTGCGAAAGAGCAATGAGGGGTGCCACGGTCTTGGTGTCTTCGACAAGGCCGTAGCTTCGATTGAGGGCTTTGCCGTCACGTAGACGGTAAGACAGTGGGATCCAAACTAATTCCAAAGATCGTCAACGCTCATCTAGAATTGCCATGGAATCGAATTCCTCTCACTCTGATAACACCTTACCCGCGGTAGACGGGCTCAATGTTCTCTTGAGCTGTTTCAGGCAATATCTCAAGCGATTGTCGTTCGATTTCTGGTTGGTCGCGTTGGCCGGAGTCCTGGCCTGGTCTTCGTTCCAGTTCGGTGAACGAGTCGCCATGCGCGATGGGCTCGGCTGGGACGGGGAAATCTATTGGAGCTGGGTGAAAGACTTTCCTCGCGAGATTCAGGATGTCGGAATCGACGCCTATCGAATTCAGCGCATTCTTCCGTCATGCACTCTGCACTACGGATTTCGGCTGCTTGGAATCCGCTCTTCGATCCGGAACACGCTGCGTGGCTTCGCCGCAATTAACATCCTGTCAATCATGCTGGTGACTCATTTCTGGTGCCTGACCGCCAATCATCTACACATCTCCGACCGGGGTAAATGGCTAGGATTCGTGGGCCTCATCTTGAATTTTGCAGTCCTCAAATTGAGCGGCTACTATCCAGTGCTGATTGATATGGAGGGCTACGCAAGTGCCTCGGCAATGGCCTATTGCTATCTGACGGGGCGGCGAGTCGGCCTCGTCATTGCCACAATTGTCGGCGCGTTTCTCTGGCCGACGCATCTTTACGTCGGTGCAATCCTACTTTTATTTCCGCGAGAAACAGCGGCCATCCAGGATTCAGGCGAAAGCTGCACACAGCGATTGGCGAGTGCCTTGCGTATCGACATTGTCCTGGCGGGGTTGGCTGCGTTCTATATCACAGTCTGGTCACTTTATGTGTGCGGCCGAATTCGGATCCCGCTGTTTGGCGGTTTATTTCCGATTCGGTCCGTCTTGGGCCTGAGCCTTGTGATCACGATCGGATATGTGTTCCTCGCATTAAGACCACTCCTGAATGATGGCCGGCTCTATCGCCTGCCGCGATCAGTGACGTGGTCTCAAATTCGCTGGACGATCGGAACCGTACTTCTCGTTGTGGGAGTGAAGTTCGTACAGGCCTGCATCTCGAGTCGGCCAGGCTATTTCGGTTTCAACGTCTATTGTTTTGTCGTCGGCATCACGGCCGTGGCGAAGCCGGGTTTGTTCTACTTGTCGCACCTGGTGTACTACGGGCCATTCTGGCTGTTGGCCGCATTCCACTGGCCGTCGATCTGTCGTCAAATTCATCGACAGAATGGCATCGGGCTGACCCTGGTCATCGCGATTGGCATCTGCCACTCACTCGATGCCGAATCGCGACACATCATCTATTTGTTGCCGCTCCTCGTCCCCTTTGTCGTCCAGGTGATCGATCGCTTCGACTGGTCACAGACTCAACTGTGGTTCTTGACGGTGATTTCGGTCCTGGCGAGCAAATTCTGGCTCACGATCGGCGGTCCCTTTCTCGACAACGGCAACCTGTACCCCGATCAATATTTCTGGATGAGCATCGGCTCGTTCATGACTGATCAATCGTACCTCTGGCAATTGGCCGCCGCGATCATTTGTGCGATGCTGATGAATCAAGTCCTCTTGCGCACGTCAACTGGCCCATCGTCGATCCGACCATTGCTCCATGTCGATTCAACAACCGATTCCGCGACCGTTCGTTCGACCTAGTCTCAGCCCATCGGCAACCCAATCATGATGACTGAGCCTCACTCTTCCTTGAGAACGACATCCCTCACACAAGATCGACTGGTCATCCTCGCGGCCTTTCTGCTCGCCACGTCGGGCTACGTATTGGCAGAGAAGATCCCCATTGGAGGTGGCTTCGGCTGGGACGGCGTGACCTACGGCGAATTGGCGAGAGACTTCTATCGCGAAGCGTACGTGAATTCGATCGATGCTTATCGCGTTCAGCGCATTGCCCCTCCGTTTCTCGTTCACTACGGGCTGAGATTGTTCGGTCTAAGCCTTACCGATGCGAACATCATTCATGGCTTCGGCACGCTCAACATCATCTGCCTGACTCTGTTGGCATGGTGCTGGAACCGCATCGCCCGTGAACTGAGAATCAGTTCTGGAGGAGTCTGGCTGGGGTTCTGCGGACTCTTTCTCAACTATGCGGTCTCGAAAAATGGAACGTATTATCCGGTGCTGACCGACATCCCCGCCATGGCGATTGGCGGAGCGATGCTCGTTTGTTACCTGGAATCGCGCCGCATCCCTCTCTTGATCTTGGCGGGGATCGGGGCGTTTACCTGGCCAACATTGCTGGGCCAGGGCGTGTTGCTGGCACTGTTTCCACGAGAACCAGGGAGAAGCAGTCACCTGACCAAAGCGACCTGGCACCTCAACGCTGTCTTTGCAGGATTGGCCGCCTACTATCTTGTCATGCTCGATATCGGAATTATCAAGCTCCTCCCTCCAACGGTCTGGTCCGGCGTGACCCCCATGCGTTCCGTCATCTGGTTAAGCGTTGCCGTGGCAGCCATCTTCCTGTTTCAGGTGGTGTCCCGTTTGCTCGATTGGAACTGGCAATACGACATTCGAAAGTGCTTTCAGTTTTCATTCTGGAAGAATGCCATTCTCGTGCTTGGATTCGCGATCGCAATTAAATTCGTTCAGGCAACATGGGCCACCAAGCCCTCGATTCTCGCTCCCCAAACTTATCTGCTGTTAATTGGTCTGTGGACGGTCGCCAAGCCTGGAGTATTTCTCCTGGCCCAAATCCTTTATTACGGTCCCTGTATTATCCTGGGGATGTTTTTGTGGAAGCCGACGAGCCAGCACATTCGTCAAACAGGACTGGGACTGACCCTG